>NZ_JAAAXQ010000500.1 GCF_009916105.1 Streptomyces sp. GC420
CCACGAACACGATCCGCCCCCACGACGAACCACTGCGAGAGTCCCCCGCCATGTACGAGCTGTCCCGGGTACGCCTCTACTCCATCGGGCCCGCCGGTGCGCGCTACGCCGACACCGTGCTGGACCTGCGCGGGGTGGGCGAGCCGGTGCCCACCCCCGCTCCCACCCAGGCGGAATTCTTCGAGGAGGAGCCGGTCGGGCCGCCGCGCAGACCCGCCCCGGCCGGAGTGCTGTTCCTGGAGAACGGCGGCGGGAAGTCCGTACTCCTCAAGCTGATCTTCTCCGTGATGCTGCCCGGCCACCGCAACACCCTGGGCGGCGCGAGCTCGGGCGTCCTGCGCAAGTTCCTCCTCGCCGACGACTGCGGGCACGTCGCCCTGGAGTGGCAGCACACCCTGACCGGCGAGTGCGTCGTCGTCGGCAAGGTCAGCGAATGGCGGGGACGCCAGGTCTCCAACGACCCCCGCAAGTTCGCCGAGGCCTGGTACTCCTTCCGGCCCGGCCCCGGGCTCTCCCTGGACTCGCTGCCCGTCGCCGAGGCGCACTCCGTGCGCCCGGCCGCGGAAGGCACCTCGGGGGCGCGCGGCAGGCGCCGCACCATGAAGGGCTTCCGGGACGCGATCACCGAGGCCGGCAAGGCCTACCCGCACCTCGACGTCCACTGGGAGGAGATCCACGACCGCTGGAACGAACACCTCGGAGACCTCGGCCTCGACCCCGAACTCTTCCGGTACCAGCGGGAGATGAACGCCGACGAGGGAGAGGCCGCCGGCCTGTTCGCGGTCAAGAAGGACTCCGACTTCACCGATCTGCTGCTGCGGGCCGTGACCGACACCCGGGACACCGACGGACTCGCCGACCTGGTCTCGGGCTTCGGCAGCAAACTGGGCCGCCGCGCCGAACTCATCGCGGAGCGCGACTTCACGGCGGGCTCCGTGGATCTGCTCGGCCGGATCGTCGACGCCGCCGGGACCCGCTCACGCGCCCGCGACGTCCACACGGGCGCCGAACGCCGCACCCGTAGCCTCGCCCGCCGCCTCTCCGCCCGCGCCGCCGGGGAACGCGGCCGCTCCGCCGAACTGGCCCAGCGGGTCACGGACGCCGCGCACTCCGTCACCGAGGCGGAATCCGCCCGCGCCCGCAGCGCTCTCATCTCCGCCGAACTCGCCTACCGCCACGCGTCCCTTGCCCTCACCGCCGCCGAGAAGGCGGCCGCCGCCCAGCGCCGCGAACTCGCCGACGCCCGTACCCTCCACGCCGCCTGGCAGGCCGCCGAGGCCGTGCTGCGGCACCGCGCCGCCGCCGACCGCTCGGCCCGGGTCGCCGCCGCCATCCGCGAGGCCGAACGCGACGCTGCTCCCGCGCTCGCCGCCCGCGCCAGGGCCGCCGCCGACCTCGTACGCGCCCTGGCCGGCGCCGCCGAGGACGCCGAGCGCCTCGCGGCCGAGGAGGAGGAGCGCTCCGGAGCCCTTCAGGCGGCCGGCGACACCGCCCACCGAGACGCCACCGCCGCCGCCACCGAGGCCCAGCGCGCCCGCAGCGAGGCCGGCCACCTCCGCCAGCGCCTCGCCGAGGTCGAGCAGGAGACCGCCGAGGCAGTGCGCGCCGGCTGGCTCGACGACACCGCGCCCGACGCCGACCCGGCGCGCGCCGCCCTCGCCGCGAGCGACGCGGAGAAGACCGCCGTCGCCGCCTGGGACGCCACCCGCGAGGCCGCCCGCGAGAGCGCCGACCACGCCCGCGAGGCGGCGGCCCGCGCGACCCGCGCCGAACTCGCCGCCGCCCGCGCCTCGGACGCCGCCGAGGCCGCCGAGGCCGCGTACGGGGGAGAACGCCGCACCGCGCAGTCCCTCGCCGCCGAGGAGCGGCTGGCGGAACTGCTCGGCCTGCCGGACGGCCCGGCCGCGCCGGCCTCCACCACCGTGCCGCGGCCGCGCGGGAGCACCCCCGGGGAGCCCGCGCACACCGGGCGGACGGAATCCCTGACCGCCGAGGAACTCGACCGCAGCGCCGAGGATCTCCAGGAACTGCTCGACGGCTCGGTCGCCGCCGCGGAGCGCCAGCTGTTCGAGCTGCGGACGGCAGCCGCCGACGACTCCAGGATCCTCGGCGCGCTCGGCGACGGCGGCCTGCTGCCACCCGGGCCCGACGTCCTCGCGGCCGTGGAGTTCCTCGGGGAGCACGGCATCCCCGCGCTCCCCGGCTGGCGCTACCTGGCCCAGGCCGTCGACCCGGCCGACCACGCCGCCGTGCTCGCCGCCCGGCCCGAGCTGGTCGACGGCGTCATCATCACCGACCCGGACAGCCACGCCCGCGCCCGCGAGGCGCTGGCCGGCGCCGCCCTGCTGCCCCGCTCGACCGTGGCCGTGGGAACCGCCGCCGCCCTGCTCGCGCCGACCCCCGCTCCCGGCGCAGGAGACGGCGAGGTGTTCCTCGTCCCGCCCAACCCGGCGATGCACGACGAACATGCCGCGGACGAGGAACGGCAGGCGCTCCGGGCCCGGGCGGCCGCCCGCGACGAGGAGATCAGGGCGCTGGCCGCACGGCTCGCCGCGGACCGCACGCTCGCCGCGCGCCTCGGTTCCTGGCGCACCGGCTGCCCGCCCGGCAGGCTCGCCGAACTCGCGGCCCGGGCACACGCCGCACGGGAGGCCGCCGAGGAGGCGGGGGCGGAGCTCGCCGAGGCCCGCACCGTCCGCGCCGAGACGGAGGAGGCCGCGGCCGAGGCGGCCCGCGCGCGCGACGAGCGGCAGGACGCCGCCCAGCGGGCCCGCCGCGCTGCCGACGCCCTCGCCGGGCTCGCCTTCCGGCTCCGCGAACGCGCCGGCTGGCAGTCGCGGCTGCGCGAACTCGCCGACGACGCCGCCGAGTACGAGGCCAGGGCACAGGTCTGCCTGGAGCGTGCCCGCGCCGCCGACGAGGACCGCAGGGCCGCGCAGCGGGCCGCCGACGACGCCCACCGTGTCGCCCGCACCCTGCGCGCCGAACGGGCCGAGATCGCCGGAGCGCCGGAAGACCTTCCCGACCCCGGGGAAGGTGCCCCCAAGGCGGCGCTCCCCGCGCTCCGCGAGGCCTACCGCTCCGCCTCCCAGCTGTACGAGAAGGTCGGCGTCGGCGCCGACCTGCGCGCCGAGCAGGCGCGCGCGGAGAGCGACGAGAGCGCGTCCCTCGCCGAACTCGACCGGCTCACCAACAAGGTGCGCACCCGGGCCGCCCAGCTCCTCGAAGGCCCGGACGGCGCCGACGGACCGTCGCGCCAGGCCGCGGCGGCGCGCGCCGAGTCCCTGGTGCAGATGCTGGAGTCCCGCGCGTCCGCGGCCAGCGAACAACTGGGCAGACTGCGCGGCGAGGCCGAGCGGCACGCCCCCGCCGACGGCGAGGCGCACACCGAACTGCCCGGGGAACTGGTGCCGGCGGACGCAGAACACGCCCAGTCCCTGCTGCGCACCGCCACGACCGAACTCGCCGTGCGCACGGACGCACTGGAGGCCGCCCGCGCCGCCCACGCCGAACTGCTGCGCGCGCACCGGGCCGCCGAGGACGCCGCGAGCGGCTTCGACGAGACGGCGGCGCTGCTGCGGGACCTGCTGCGCGACGGCCCGCAGGACGAGGACCCGGCGGGTGCTGCCGAGCCCTACCCCGGCAGCCTCGAAGAGGCCCGGCAGTCGGCGGCCGAGTCCCGCCGCTCGCTACGCGGCTGTGCCGCCGACCTGTCGGCCGCCGAGGCCACGGTGCGCGAGGCGAGCGACATCCTGGTGCGGCACGCCAACTCCACGCGCTACGAGGCCGTACGCACTCCGGCCCGCCAGCAGATCCGCGAACTGCCCGCCGCCGCGCTGCCCGAGCACGCGGCGTCCTGGGCGGCGGCGTTCGCGCCGCGGCTGCGCGTGCTCACCGACGAGCTGGAGCAGCTGGAGCGCAACCGCGACAGCATCGTGGACCGGCTGCGCGGCCTGGTCGAGTCCTCACTGGCCACGCTGCGTTCCGCACAGCGGCTGTCCCGGCTGCCGGAAGGACTGGGGGAGTGGTCGGGGCAGGAGTTCCTGCGGATCCGTTTCGAGGAGCCCGACCAGGCGACGCTGACGGACCGGCTCGGCGAGGTCGTCGACGAGGCGACCCGCGCGGCGGTCAGGAAGAACTCCGATCTGCGCAGGGACGGCATGTCCCTGCTGCTGCGCGGGGTGCACGCGGCCCTCCAGCCGCGAGGCGTGGCCGTCGAGATCCTCAAGCCGGACGCGGTGCTGCGCGCGGAGCGGGTGCCGGTCGGGCAGATGGGCGACGTCTTCTCGGGCGGCCAGCTGCTGACCGCGGCCATCGCGCTGTACTGCACGATGGCGGCGCTGCGCAGCAACGACCGGGGCCGCGACAAGCACCGGCACGCCGGCACGCTGTTCCTCGACAACCCGATCGGCCGGGCCAACGCGACGTATCTGCTGGAGCTCCAGCGTGCCGTCGCCGACGCCCTCGGCGTCCAGCTCCTCTACACCACCGGCCTGTTCGACACGACCGCGCTCGCGGAGTTCCCCCTCGTCATCCGGCTGCGCAACGACGCCGACCTGCGGGCGGGGCTGAAGTACATCAGCGTCGAGGAACACCTGCGGCCCGGCCTGCCCCGGCAGAACGCGGACGGCCCGACCGTCCACGGAGAGATCACGGCGACCCGGATGTTCAAACGTCCGGCACCGGCCGAGCAGTAGAACGGGCGCCGGCCCGCACCACGGGTGGTGCGGGCCGG
>NZ_JAAAXQ010000501.1 GCF_009916105.1 Streptomyces sp. GC420
GCGAAGTCCCGTTCCCGTCGCGTGCCCCGCGCGTTACGGGGTACACGGTCGGCACCTCTGCGTCGAAAGGGCCCTCCATGCTGCTCGCTTCCCCCCTCGTACTGCGTGATCTGATCGAGGAGTACGAAACCTCGCACCTTACCGGCGCTCCCCGCCGGAGCGGCCAGCAGGAGCGGCGGGAGCGGCAGCGCACCGAGGATCTCGTGCACGCGCTCTGCGTGTCCACAGGGACGTACGACATCGACGCCGCACTGCGGGCCGCCCGCGCACTGCTCGAAGGGGCGGAGGCCGCGGACTGCGAGCCCGCGGGCCGCGACCCGTCCCGCTCCCGCCGCCCGCGTGGCACCCGATTTCCCCCGCCCCGGCGGCGGTTCGCGGCACGAGAGGTATGCGGTGTCCGGCACTAGGCAAGGTTGTGGAACTGGCGCCGTCCGCCCGGAGAGCCGGGCTCGCGGCGTCCGATGCGTGCGGTCGCACGGCGGAGAGCCGTCCGCCCGCCGGGCGAACCGGAACGACCCCGGCAACGCGGCTCGGGGGTCCCGCGTGAGCGCGGTCCCGGCGGGTTCCGCCGGACGGACGCTCGGCCAGGTCCGATGACGGCACCGCGACACACCGCGAGCGCACGGATCTGCCGGCAGCGCGCCGCGGCGCCGGGACGTTTCCGGCAGCAGGCGATCACAGGAGGCTCATTGTCGGCGGATGAATCGGTCTGGGCGCTCGACGCCGAGATCCTGCTGGTCGAGGACGACGCGGCGGACGCGCTGCTCGTCGAGGAGATGCTCGCCGACGGCGATCTGGAACCCTCGCTGACCTGGTGCAAAACCCTCGCCGAGGCACAGAAGTTCCTCTCCGGGGCTCGCCGTCCCGTGTGCGTACTGCTGGACCTGCACCTTCCCGACACGCGCGGAGTCGAGGCCGTGAAACAGGTCGTCGGGTGCTCGGCCCGGGCCGCTGTCATCGTCGTGACCGGTCTCGCCGAGGCAGAGGCGGGGCTCGCCGCGGTCGCGGCCGGCGCCCAGGACTACTTGGTGAAGGGGCTGTTCGACCCGGAGACGGCCGTCCGCGGGTTCGCGCTCACCGGTGACGCCTCCTTCCTCACGCCGTACGGCACCGGCCGGGCCGAGGAGCGGCGCAGCGCCCGCCTCCTGGAGGACCTCCTCGCGGACGACGAACGGCTGAGCGGACAGCTGCGGCACATCGAGGAACTGGCGTCCGCATGGCGGGAGGACCACGCGGAGCCGCTGATCGCGGCCACCCGCAGGGGAGTCGACGGCGGCGGGTCCGAGGCGCGGCCGGCACGCAGCAAGACCGCTTTCGACGCCCTGCGCGCCCGCTTCGACCAGCAGGAGCGGTCCATCGACGCGGCCCGTGACAGGGCCCGCGCGGACATCTCCCGCCTCGACACCGCGCGCAACTGGTCCTTCGCGCTCATGGTGTCGGTGTTCGGTCTCGCCGTCGTCGCCTTCGGCATCGTGCTCCGCCTGACCGTCGGCCGTCCGCTCGACCGGCTGCGCACCGCCTCCGAGGCCGCTCGCGCCGGGTCCCTCGACGAGCGGATCGACGTGGACGGACCCTCCGACGTGCGGGCGCTCGCGGAAGCCGTGGAGGCGATGCGCCGCCGCATCTCCCGCGAACTCGACGAGTCGCGCGCCCGGGAGGCGCTGCTCGCGGAGCAGACGGAGGAGCTGCGCCGCTCCAACTCCGAACTGGAGCAGTTCGCCTACGTGGCGTCGCACGATCTGCAGGAACCGCTGCGCAAGGTCGCGTCGTTCTGCCAGCTCCTGGAGAAGCGTTACGGAGAGGAACTCGACGACCGGGGCAAGAAGTACATCGAGTTCGCCGTCGACGGGGCCAAGCGGATGCAGGTGCTGATCAACGACCTGCTCACCTTCTCCCGGGTGGGGCGGGTCCACGACGCACGGCAGCCGGTGCCGCTGGACCGGTAGCTCGACCGGTCACTGGCCAATCTGGCGGCTGCGCTCGAGGAGTCGGGGGCCACCGTCGTGCGCAGGCGGCCGCTGCCCGAGGTGAGTGGAGATCCGACGGCCCTCGCCATGCTGTGGCAGAACCTGATCGGCAACGCGGTGAAGTTCCGCCGCAAGGACGGCCCCTGCCGTGTCGAGGTGGACTGCGTGCGCGACGGGGACGATTGGCTGTTCTCCGTGGCGGACAACGGCATCGGGATCGCCCCCGAGTTCACCGACAAGGTCTTCGTCATCTTCCAGCGGCTGCACGCGAGGGACGAGTACGAGGGCACCGGCATCGGCCTGGCCCTGTGCCGCAAGATCGTGGAGTTCCACGGCGGGCGGATCCGGCTGGACGCCGTGCCCGGCGGCGGAACCCGCGTCGTTTTCACCCTTCCCGCCGACGGCGCCGGCCAGGACACGTCCGGCGCGGACGCCTCCCGCACGGACGCCTCCGGTCCCGGCGGTGGCGGCCAGGACACGCATCGCGTCACGCAAGGAGCGACCCAGTGAACACGCCCGTACAGCCGATCGAGGTCCTGCTGGTCGAGGACGACCCGGGCGACGAGCTGATGACCCGTGAGGCCTTCGAGGACAACAAGATCCGCAACACGCTGCACGTGGTGCGCGACGGGCAGGAGGCCCTTGACTTCCTGTACCGGCGCGGCTCCTACGCCGAAGCGCCGCGGCCCGACCTCATCCTGCTCGACCTCAATCTGCCGAAGTACGACGGCCGGCAGGTCCTGGAGCGCATCAAGACGGACCCGGAGCTCTCGCTGATCCCGGTGGTGGTGCTGACCACCTCCTCCGCCGAGGAGGACATCCTGCGCAGTTACAAGCTGCACGCCAACGCCTATGTGACCAAGCCGGTGGACCTGGACCAGTTCATCGCGGCCGTGCGGCGCATCGACGACTTCTTCGTGACCGTCGTCCGGCTGCCCGGCCGTCGCGCGGGGCGCGGGCGGGGCAGGGCCGCGTGCGGGCCGCTACGCGCCCGCCTCGTTCCTGAGGCGGCTGCACGAGCGGCTGATGAGCCGCGAGACGTGCATCTGGGAGATGCCCAGATCCTCCGCTATGCGGCTCTGCGTCATGTCGCCGAAGAAGCGCTTGAAGAGGATCTCCCGCTCGCGCTCCGGCAGCCGCTGGAGGGCGGGCTTGACCGACTCGCGGTCGACCACGACGTCCAGGGCCGGGTCGGGACCGCCGAGCGCGTCGACGAGGGTGAACCCGTCGTCGCTCCCCGCGACCTCCGCGTCCAGGGACAGCGCTGTGTAGCTCTCCAGCGCCTCCAGGCCCTCCGCCGCCTCCTCCTCGGTCATGCCGGCGCGGCTCGCGATCTCCGAGAGGGCGGGTGCGCGGTCTCCGCCGTCGGTGAGTTCCCTGCGGGCCGTCCGCACCCGGTTGCGCAGGTCCTGCACGCGCCGCGGGACGTGGACGGTCCAGGTGCAGTCGCGGAAGTGACGCTTGATCTCTCCCGTGATGGTCGGCACCGCGTAGCTGGCGAAGGCGTTGCCGAGTCCGGGGTCGTAGCGATCGATGGCCTTGACCAGCCCGAGGGCGGCCACCTGCCGCAGGTCGTCCACCGTCTCCCCGCGGTTGCGGAAACGGCCGGCGATACGTTCCGCCATGGGAAGCCAGGCCCGTGCCAGCTCGTCGCGGACGGCGTCCTTCTCCGGGCCTGGCGGCAGGGAACGCAGCCGTACGAAGGCGTCGGCCGTGTCGGGTGCGTCGTCATGCGGGTGCCGGGTCCGTGTCTGAGGGTGCATTGAGCAACTCCCTTGGGGGGGCGAGAGCGACAGAAGGGGTCACCGTCGAGGAGTCGGCGGACCGGGCAGCACACGCCCGGAGCCGTACCGCTCCAACGGGCGTGCCTGTTGTTCAAAGCACGACTCCCGCCTGCCCCCACCCGTTACGGGCAAACGCGAAGACCTCCTGCAATCTCCCGAATGGCGAAGACGGCCCGGTTCCGGGCCGCCGACCCGGCCCGCCCGGCGCTATCCACCCTCGCACCCCCTTCGACCTGCGCCTTCCCGGGTTCGACACAAGGAGTCGAATGCATGTGCGTGGAACGTGACGGGCGGGGCAGACTGGGTGTCGTCAGGGATCGACCGATCCGGATTCTGAGACTGAGTGGGAGCGAGTCCCTGTTCTCAGGACTCGTGCTCAGCCGGATGCCCCGAACGGTGCTGGGCGTCCTGGTTGCCCGCGTTCGCTCCGCGTCCGGCGCGCGCGGATCGTGTCCGTGGTCCGGGGATGCGGGGGCGGTTCCCTCACGCCCCGGAGCCGCCGGTGCGGTCTGGACGGTCCGATGCCCCGCACGATCACTCCGGTCGTGCGGGGGCGGTGCCGTCCGTCGCCGGATCGGGTGTCCCAGGGCGCGCCTGCCGATGGCCACGGCTGCCGCGTCGTGGCGAGTGGTCTTCCTGGTCTTGCTGGTGAGGGGTTTGCGTCAGTGCTGGGCGGCCCCACTTGCTGGTGTAGGCGGAGTCGACGGCGACGACGGGGATTCCGAGTGCGGCCGCCATCGACACCAGCCGGGCCCGCAGCCTGGAGGTGGGCATGCCGGAGATCAGGTGGCGGAAATGTTTGCGGCGTCCGTGCTTCTCGCGGGTGGTCTCGGCGGTGAAGTCGAGATCTTCGACGGCGATGGCGAGGTGGTGGCGGGCGGCGAAGTGCAGCAGGCGGGTCAGGGCGTGGCGGACCTGGGCGTCGCGGCGGGCGGCGGTGCCGGTGAGGTCGTGGTCGAACCGGAGTGGTTCTC
>NZ_JAAAXQ010000502.1 GCF_009916105.1 Streptomyces sp. GC420
CCCCCGTCCCCGTAAGGTCATGCTGTGCGCATCCTTAGAGGCCACGGTGAATCCAGTGGTTCCTGGAAAGCAGGTTCGAATCCGGGGGTGTTACCGAACTATTGCACTACCGGCGCCCCGTTTCGCCCGGAACGCACATTTCGGGCGCGGGCGGGTGTGTGTCGCGGGCACGGGACCGGGTCCGGGTGGACGGCCGGACGGGTGGACGGACAGTCGGGTCAGTCGCCCAGGCGGGTCAGGCGCCGAACGCCTTCGACTTCCCCTTGACCGGCTTCGCCCCCGCCAGCAGATGCGCGGGGACGAGGTCACGGGCCGGTTCGCTGTACCCGACCGACAGGATCCGGTCGCCCTGGTACGTGAAGGTCGTCAGGCTGGCCAGCGTGCACTGCCGCCGGCGCGGGTCGTGCCACAGCCTGCGCCGCTCCACGAAGCTGCGGACGATCCAGATCGGCAGCTGATGGCTCACGCACACCGCCTCGTGACCGCGCGCCGCGTCCCTGGCCGCGCCCAGCGCCGCCGTCATACGGGCCACCTGCGCGGCGTACGGCTCCCCCCACGAGGGCCGGAACGGATTGGTGAGGTGCCGCCAGTTGGCCGGCCTGCGCAGAGCCCCGTCGCCCACCCCGAAGGTCTTGCCCTGGAAGACGTTCCCGGCCTCTATCAGCCGGTCGTCGGTGGCCACGCCGAGACCGTGCGCCTCGGCGATCGGCGAGGCCGTCTCCTGGGCCCGCTCCAGTGGGGAGGAGACGACGTGCGCGATGTCGCGGCCCGCCAGGTGCTCGGCGACCCGGTCGGCCATCCGCCGGCCCAGCTCGGAGAGGTGGTAGCCGGGCAGTTGCCCGTAGAGGATCCCCTCCGGGTTCTCCACCTCGCCGTGCCTCATGAGATGGACGACGGTGATGTCTTCGCTGCTGCTCATGTCACCCATCACTGCTCGGGGGCTTCGGCTTCCGCGGCCGCGCGGGCCGCGGCGGGCAGGGCCGCGGCGATCCGCTCGATCGCGGCCGCGTCGTGCGCGGTGGAGACGAACCAGGACTCGAACGCGGACGGCGGCAGGTATACACCGTGGGAGAGCATCGCGTGGAAGAACGCGGTGAAGCGGAAGCTCTGCTGCTTCTTCGCGTCCTCGTAGTCAAGGACCTTCCTCGGGGTGAAGAAGACCGAGAACATGTTGCCCGCCGTCTGCAGCCGGTGCGCCACGCCCTCCTTGGCCAGCGCCTCGGTGACCAGCCCCCGGATCTCCTCCGAGACCGCGTCGACCTTTTCGTACGCCGCGTCGTCCAGGAGCCGCAACTGCGCCAGGCCCGCGGCCGTGGCCACCGGGTTCCCGGAGAGCGTGCCCGCCTGGTAGACCGGGCCCGCCGGGGCGAGGTGCGCCATGACGTCCGCGCGGCCGCCGAAGGCCGCGGCCGGGAACCCGCCGCCCATCACCTTGCCGAAGGTCATCAGGTCCGGCCTGACACCGTCGAGCCCGTACCAGCCGGCCCTGGAGACGCGGAACCCCGTCATCACCTCGTCCGAGATGTACAGAGCGCCGTTCTTCGTACAGGCGTCCTTGAGTCCCTGGTTGAAGCCGGCCAGCGGCGGGACGACGCCCATGTTGCCCGGCGCCGCCTCCGTGATCACGCAGGCGATCTCGCCCGGGAAGCGGTGGAACGCCTCGTTGACCGCTTCCAGGTCGTTGTACGGCAGCACGATGGTGTCCCCGGCCTGCGCGCCGGTGACCCCCGGCGTGTCGGGCAGGCCGAACGTCGCCAGCCCGGACCCGGCGGCGGCCAGCAGCGCGTCCACGTGCCCGTGGTAGCACCCGGCGAACTTGATCGCCTTGGTGCGCCCGGTGAAGCCGCGGGCCAGCCGGATCGCCGACATGGTGGCCTCCGTACCGGAGGAAACCAGCCGAACCTGCTCCACCGGTTCGACGCGGGCGACGATCTCCTCGGCCAGCTCGACCTCGCCGACACCCGGCGTGCCGAAGGAGGTGCCCCGCGCCACGGCGGCCTGCACGGCCTCGATGACCTGCGGGTGCGCGTGCCCGAGGATCATCGGGCCCCACGAGCACACGAGGTCGACGTACTCCCGGCCGTCGGCGTCCGTGAGATACGGACCGGAACCGGACACCATGAAACGGGGCGTACCCCCCACGGCGCGGAAAGCGCGCACGGGAGAGTTGACGCCACCGGGCGTCACGGCGGCCGCGCGCTCAAAAAGCGTCTGCGAAACTGAGGCTTCGTACGGATAGCTCACGTAAGACATGGTGTCAGAGGCTCGCGAACTCTTGGCGCCGGGCGGTTTCACAGCCGCCCGGTGGGGGAGGTCACTGTCACGATGATCGGGTTGCGCGGCGACGGCTGCGAGTGGTCGGGTGGAGATATGCAACGCGGTGGCGGACTGGGCGAAGGGACCGACGACCGGGGTCCCGAGCGTGCCCAGCGGGGACGGCACCGGCGCAGGGCGGCGGACGCGGCGGGCGGTTCCGGCCCGTCGGGTCCTGCGGGCCCCTCCGGGGGGCCTGCGGGACCGGTGCACCCGGTGGGGCCTTCGGGTCCCTTCGCCACGCCCGGGGGCCCGTCGGGAGCGGCCGGCTCCGCGGGGCACACCGGCCCTGTGGAACCGGGTGACGTGGCATGGCCGGGGAACCGCGCGGACGGCCGGGCCGAGAGCCTCCCGGAGAGCCGCCGGGACCACCGCGAGAGCCGCGAGAACCACGAGAACCGGCAGGACGACCGCCCGGAGGACCTGGCGGGACCGCGCCCGGACTTCCTCCCGGACATCCGGCCGGGGTACCTTCCGGAGCGTCGCGCGGAAAGCGGCGTCGAGCAGCAGCGGACGGAGCGCCGGCCTGCGCGGCGCCGGGAGAGCCGGCCGGAAGACCCGTCCGAGCCGAGGCCGGAGGGCACGGCCGAGCGCAGGACCGGGAACAGGGCGGACGGCCTGTCCCTTCCCCTGCCGGACGGACGGCCTCAAGGCGTGGCCGGGGATCGGCCGGCAGCGCGGCCGGAGGATCAGGCCGGGACCCGGCCGGAGAAGCGTGTGGAGAGCCGCGCCGAGAGGCGGCGGAGCAAACGGGCGGAGAACCGGGCGGATCGCGCGGGCCGTGTGGACGGACCCGAGCGGGCGGGACCTGGAGGAATCAGCAGGAGTGGCCGGGTGGGGGTGACCTACAAGTACTTCGGGGCACCTGACGGTGCCACGGCGGCCCGCGTGCCCATCACCATGCGCCCCGAGGAGCTGGGGGGCGATGAGCTCGGCATGGGCGGCATGTTCACCAAGATCAAGCCGGAGACGATGGCCGCCATGGTCCTCACCGGCATCGAGGGCATACCCCTGCACAAGGTGCCCCCGCTCGAGCTCGTCGTCCTGCACCCCGACTACGCCGTGGTCAAGCTCCCCATGACCGTCGTCGACCCGCTGCGCGGGATCGGCGAGGAGTCCGTGGGCGCCGCGGCCTTCATCTGGTCCACGGTCCCCGACCGCGGCGGGCCGCGCGACGCGTTCAACGTGTACCAGCTGCTGCACGAGTGGCAGGACTTCTCGAAGCGGCTGCATGAGGCGGGGCATCAGCCTTATTGCCTGGTCTGGCCCTGAGCTGGGGTTTCGCCGGTTTCCGGCGGGGTTTTCGGACCCCGCACTCGCTGGTGCCCGAGGAAGGCCGTCAGGCGGCCAGGGCACATTGGTTTCGCTTGGGGCACGGATGTGCCCTGGGAGGCAGCCGGGTCGCCGTCGTCCTCCGCCTCGGCTTCCGTGAAGGCGTCATCGATCGCCTTGCGGGTGCGCGTCTCGCTGGACGGCAGCAGGTGCGTGTACGTCCGCAGCGTGAAGCCGGGGTCCGAGTGGCCGAGGTACTCGGACAGAGCCTTGATGCTCTCCCCGCGCCCAGGAGCACGGAAGCACAAGCGTGCCGGAGGGCGTGCATGCCGTCTTCCGGGGCCGCGTGGAGGTTGCGCGCACGCACGGCGCTCGCGGGGAGGGATCACGCCGGCGGCGGCCAGCGGTTCGCCGTCCGGCTTGGCCCAGGGCAGCGTGACGGCGGGGAGTCGCTGTTGCGGTCGGCATCGAGGAACGCGGTCCTGCTTGTGCGGGATTCTCAGGGGCGCCGGGAAGAGGAGGCGCCGGGGCCTACGTCGAAACCGAACCGGGATTCCGCAGTCCGTCCAGGACCCGTTGAAGGAGGCTGATGTCCGGTGCGCGGGCCTCAACTGCCAGTCGGCCGTCGCTGTACCAGCGGCTGAGCTGCTGCCGCCACGCGATCTCGGCACGCTGCACCTCGGCGTGGATCTCGCCGAGAGCGAGTCCCAACTCGACGCGAAGCCGCACAAGGTCGGTGGGAGTTATCCGGACCGGCTCTGGGACAACCACCGCGCCGGTCTCGTCAGACGGACGAGCCGGACCAAAGGCCAGCTCCACGCACGCGTCCGGGAACGGGTCGCCGACGTACGGAAGACCTCGCCGTGCTACTGGTCGACGTCACACACCCCAAGGTCCAAGCCCTCTACGAGGCATGGGGATACGCCGGAGTCGGCGAGCAGCAACCGTTCGCCGACTCACCGGTGTACGCGGTCATGGTCAAAGACCTTCGGGACTGAGTTGCCGTCAGCCAGTGACACGACGAACCCGCCCGCACAAGGTCACGGCAGCCCGATGAAGCCCTGCCGGTTCCCCGGGCCGGTAGGCTCCACAGGCCCCGCGCCCCACCGCTC
>NZ_JAAAXQ010000503.1 GCF_009916105.1 Streptomyces sp. GC420
GTGGCGAAGACGTCACGCGAGCAGGTCGTCCACCTGCGCCTCGCCCTCCCGGTAGCGCCGCGCGATCTCCGCGCTGCAGTCGTCGGCGGTGCGCTGGAGGTCGTGCCGGCGCCGCGAGACCTGCTGCTCGTAGCGGACCAGCCGTCCCATGGCGGTGCGCAGCTCCTCGTCCGTACGCGCCCGCAGGTCCGACAGTTCCACCTCGGCGAGCATCTCGGCGGCGAGTTCGCGGTACTCCTCGCCGTGCGGGGTCCCCAGGGTCACGTGGCGGGCCGAGCTGCGGTGCCGGGAGGGCGCGTCGGCCAGGATCTCGGAGAGCCGGTCGACGACCGAGAGCTCCACGACCGGCGCCTCCTGCGGGCCGGGTCCACTGCGCCGCGCGAGTTCCGCTCGCAGAATGTCGATGCGCCCCTGGAGCAGCCGCCGTACATAGCTGAGATCGGCCTCGTTCCGCTGCGACTCGCGCCGCAGCGCGCGCAGTTCCGGCAGGCGCAGGGTCCGTACCTGGTACGGCGGCGCGCCGGGCAGCACGGCCACGTCGGCGATTCGCTGCACCGGTGGCCGCGGCGGCAGCCCTGTGGGTGCTCCCGCGGGTGCTGGCCCGGACGACGTGCGCCCGGTGCCGGGTGTGCTGGTCATGCCTCTTTTCCGTCCCCTCGAACGGTGCGGCACCCTGGGTGGTCGTCTGCCAGGCCGTCCTCCGGCCTTCCCGGGTACTCACCGCCTGCATGCATCGTGCCACTCCGCGTGGTGAACCCGCAGTCCCGCTTGACCCGTTCGGCCCAGGCATCATGGTCCCCATGCGTGCAGTGGTGCAGAGAGCGGACGGGGCGAGCGTCGAGGTCGCCGGGGAGACGGTCGGCGAGTTCGCCGGTGAGGGCCTGTGTGTGCTGGTGGGGGTCACCCACGGCGACACGAAGGAGAAGGCGGCGCAGCTCGCCAGGAAGCTGTGGACGCTGCGGATCCTCCAGGACGAGAAGTCGTGTTCCGACATCGGCGCGCCGCTGCTGGTGATCTCCCAGTTCACCCTCTACGGAGACGCGCGCAAGGGCCGCCGCCCCACCTGGAACGCGGCCGCGCCCGGCGAGGTCGCGGAGCCGCTCGTCGACGAGGTCGTCGCGCAGTTGCGTGCGCTGGGCGCGAAGGTGGAGACGGGCCGGTTCGGGGCGCGGATGCGGGTGGCGCTCACGAACGACGGCCCGTTCACCGTCTTCCTCGAGGTCTGACGCAGTTGGTCAGGGCTCGACGACGACTTCCTGGGAGGCGGCCGTCTCCCCCGCGAGCAGCGGCGCGTCCACCGGCACATTGCGTTTGACCAGGGCCAGAGCAATCGGCCCCAGCTCGTGGTGGCGGGCCGAGGTGGTGACGAAGCCGAGCTGGCGCCCCTCGGCGCCGTCCTCGGCCTTCCTGACCGGCGTACCGGGCACGGGCAGGTGCACCTCGCTGCCGTCCAGGTGCAGGAAGACCAGCCGGCGCGGCGGTTTCCCCAGGTTGTGGACGCGGGCGACGGTCTCCTGACCCCGGTAGCAGCCCTTCTGGAGGTGCACGGCGCTGTCGAGCCAGCCCAGCTCGTGCGGGATGGTGCGGTGGTCGGTCTCGAAGCCGAGACGCGGCCGGTGCGCCTCCACGCGCAGCGCCTCGAGGGCGAGGACGCCGATCGGGGGGCCGTTCCCGGGGTCCGCCGCGAACGCCTGGAGATCGGCGCGCGGCAGGAACAGGTCGCGCCCGTACGGGGTCTCCCGTACGACCACGCCGCCGGGCGCCGCGGCAATGGAGCCCGCCGGAAGGTGGACGACCGCGAACTCCTCGGTGCGGTCGGCGATTTCGACCTTGTAGAAGAACTTCATGCTCTCCAGGTACGCGATCAGCGCGTCCTGGGTGCCGGGCTCGACGTGCGCCCAGACCGTCTCGCCGTCGTCGACGAGATAGAGCGCGTGCTCGATGTGGCCGTGCGCGGAGAGGATCAGCGCCTCGGTGGCCTGTCCGGGCGGGAGTTCGCTCACATGCTGGGTGAGCAGCAGATGCAGCCAGCTCAGCCGCTCCTCGCCGGAGACGGTGACGACACCGCGGTGCGAGAGATCGACGAACCCGGCTCCGTCGGCGAGGGTGCGCTGCTCACGGAACAGGTCGCCGTAGTGGGCGGCGACTCCTTCGTCGCGTCCCTCGGCGGGGACCGCGCCGGGGAGGGAGAGCAGAGGGCTTTTCATACGCACCAGCCTACGACCCGGTAATTGAGGATTCAGAGTCCCCGGCCGTTCCCGAGCCCGATCCGGAAGCGGTTCCGGAGCCGGGGGCGGAACCCGGGCCGGAGCCGGGTCCGGAGCCCGGGCCGGAGCCGGGTCCGGAGCCCGGGCCGGATCGCGCCCGGGCCACACAGTCGCGGCAGCGGCCGAAGATCGCGAAGTGCTTCATGTCGGTCTCGAAACCGAAGGTCTCCCGCAGCTTCGCCGTGAACTCCGCCGCGACCGCGACGTCGGCCTCGATGACGTTCGTGCAGTCACGGCAGACCAGGTGGATGTGGTGGTGGCGGTCCGCCAGGTGGTACGTGGGTGCGCCGTGTCCGAGATGGGCGTGGCTGACCAGGCCCAGTTCCTCCAGCAGCTCCAGCGTGCGGTAGACGGTGGAGATGTTCACCCCGGAGGCGGTCCTGCGGACCTCGGTGAGGATGTCGTCCGGCGTCGCGTGTTCGAGCGTGTCGACCGCTTCGAGGACAAGCTGGCGCTGCGGGGTCAGCCGGTAGCCGCGCTGCCGCAGATCGCTCTTCCAGTCGGTGCTCACCACGCCACCCAGTGTAGGAGGCGGTGGGACGGAGCACCCGTCCCACCGCGGGCCGCCCGCCGGGAGCGGCCGCGCGGACCGCTCCCGTGTCAGCGGAAGAAGGCGATGCCGTCGTCCGGCAGGTCCTTGAGGTCCTTGGCCCACTCGCTGGGGTCCACGACCTTCTTCAGCTGCGCCGACATGTAGGGGCGCAGGGGGACCTCCGGGGTCTGCTTCTCGCCGACCCACATCAGGTCGCCCTTGACGTAGCCGTAGAGCCGCTTGCCGCCGCTGTAGGGGCCGGAGGCGGCGGTACGCGCCACCGCGTCGGTGACCAGGTCGATCTGGGGCTTGCCTTCGGCCAGCTCGCCGTACCAGATCTCGACGACACCGTGGTCGCGGACCATCACGATCTCGATCTTGCGGTCCTCGTCGATGCGCCAGTAGCCGGACTCGCTCTCCAGAGGCTTGACCTTCTTGCCCTCGGAGTCGAGCACCCAGGTGCGCGAGGTGTACTCGAGGAAGTCACGTCCGTCGTGGCTGAACGTGACCTCCTGGCCGAAGTTGCACTTCTCGCCGCCGGGGAAGTCGGAGACTCCGGCGCCCTCCCAGTTGCCGAGGAGAAAAGCGAGGGGCACGAGGGCCGGGTTCAGGCCGGACGGGATCTGGATCATGAGTTGCTCTGGCGATCTGCTCGGGGAGGGGTGATCAGCGCTGGCCCTGGTACAGCTTCTTCACGGTCAGCCCCGCGAAGGCGAGGACGCCGACGCAGACCAGGACCAGCAGGGCGGAGAAGAATGCCTCAAGCACGGGGTGCTCCTCGGATGGGCGGGGCAGGACCGGGGCCCAGTTTAGTGGGCCGGGCCCCGGGCCGTTCCGTGAGGTCGGCGACGATCAGCCGAGGAGCTGGTTCTGCAGGATCACCGTCTGGTGGAACGGGACCGCCGCGGCGCCGCCCTTCTTCTCGTGGACGACGAGCGCGAGGGTGTCGCCGGCCGCGAGGTACGCCTGGCGGACCTGCTGCGCGCCGTACGGCTTGGGCTCCTCGAACACGTACTGCTGGGCGTATCCGGGCGCGCCCCAGTTGTCCCAGTCCTCGTCCAGTTCGCTGTCGGGGGCGCCGGCGAGGGCGGCCCCGGGCACGGCGCCGACCTGCAGCTGCTCGTCCAGGAAGGCGTCCGCGAACGCGACCGACTTGAAGCGCAGCAGGTAGATCCGCGCGCCGGTGCCGTCGGGCATGGTCCAGCCGCGGGCGGCGATGTGCCGGAGGGCACTGTCGCCCAGGGCCTGCTTCAGGTCGGCGCGCTTGTCCTTCTCGTATTCCGACACGTAACGGTCGATGCCGCTCCAGCCGCCCTCCAGCTCCTTGTCCACGGCCGCGCCCGCCGGTGCGGGGAGCAGCAGCTCGCGCAGGTCGGCGTGGTGGACCTCGGCCTCGTTGCCGTCCGAGAACGGGCGCGGCGAGCCGTCCGGGAGCGCGGGCAGGGAGAGCCGGGGGAAGTCCCAGCGCCCGTCGTTCTCGGTGGCGAGGCCGGGAACGTCGGTGCGGTCCAGGGCGGCGATGCCGTACGCCGTTCCGGTGCCGACGGCCCCGAGGACCAGCACGGCGGCGGTCCAGCGCACCAGCGCCCGCAGCACCCGCCGGTCCTTGACGGCCACGGGCACCGCCGGGACCTCTGGCACTGCGGGTGCGGCCTCGGCGGGCCCGGCCGGTACGGGCGAGGGCGCGGGCGGCGCGGCGACGGGTGACGCGGCCGGTACCGAGGGGGCGCTGTCGGACGCGGCGAGTGCCACGGCGGGAGCGGCGGGGGCCTCGGTCGCCGGCGCCTCGGCGGATTCGGCGGATTCGGCGGGCTCGGCGGATTCGGCGGGCTCGGCGGATTCGGCGGGCTCGGCGGGCTCGGCGGGGGCCTCGGTCGCCGGCGCGGGGGTGGGG
>NZ_JAAAXQ010000504.1 GCF_009916105.1 Streptomyces sp. GC420
CTGGAGCCCCGGAGCCGCCCAAGGCCCCGGCAGACGCCCCCGCGGCGGCCTGACGGCCGCGCCGAGGGGCGCACGGTTGCCCTCCCGCCGGGCTCGGTCGTGCGGGCGCTCACCTGACCCGGAGGTCAGGGGCCCGGGTGCCCTCGGGGCCTGCCCGGTTTGCGGATGCGAGTGCCGGATGTGAGGGGCCGGCCGAAATGCGGGCCGTACCGGGCCCCGTGGGGTTCACACGGCCGTGGGGCCCACCGGGCCGCCGCGCGGGTGTTCATGCCCGCCTCGGCGGCCGCTCAGGTCCACAGGTCGGTGATGCCGACGCCCAGCTCGGCCAGCAGCCGCCGCAGCAGCGGCAGCGAGAGCCCGATGACGTTGCCGTGATCGCCCTCGATGCCGTCGATGAAGGGTGCGGACCGGCCGTCGAGGGTGAAGGCGCCCGCGACGTGCAGCGGCTCGCCCGAGTCGATGTACGCGGCGATCTCGGCGTCCGTCGGATCACCGAAGCGCACCACGGTCGAGGCCGTCGCCGACACCTGACGGCCGCTCGCGGTGTCGACGACGCAGTGGCCCGTCTGCAGCACTCCCGCACGTCCCCGCATCGCCTTCCAGCGGGCGGTGGCCTCCTCGACGTCCGCGGGCTTGCCCAGCGCCTCCCCGTCGAGCTCCAGTACGGAGTCGCACCCCACCACCAGCGCCCCGGACACCTCGGCCCGGCCGGCCACCGCGGCCGCCTTCGCCTCGGCGAGCACCCGGGCCAGCTCGCCCGGTGTGGGCGCGCTCAGCGAATCCTCGTCGACGCCGCTGACGACGACCTCGGGCGCGAAACCGGCCTCCTTGAGCAGATCGAGCCTGGCGGGGGACGCGGACGCGAGAACGAGACGGCGGGACCGTGGTGCGGAAGTCATGCCGATCAGGGTAACGAGCGCCGCCGTACGCGGAAACAAACGTTCGCGCGGTAGCGGGCGGCGGGGCACGGCCGACTCCGCGGCCCCTGCATCCCGTCTTTCAACTGTCCCGTCGGCCAAGCGGGTTCAACTGAGTACGAGTACTCAGGCGCACCGCCCGTGGGGCGGTCACCATCGAGGACATGCTCTGGTCCGACCGCGACGACAAACCCCCGAAGGAGCTGCGCGAGACGCAGGACATGCTGCATCGGGCGGGCTTCCTGCTGGCGCTGGCCATGGTTCTCGCCATGATCTTCGCGGGCATCCGCTGAGGCCGGTCCTGCGCGAGCGGCTCGCGCGGGCCCGTGTCGCCCCGGTTGGCGCCGGCCGGAGTGGACGGGAGCCCGGCCTTCCCTCCGTGCGGGGCACGGCGAACCGGGCTGGTGCCCGTCCGCCGGAAGCGGGGAACCGGCCGAGACGGGTCACCGTGCACCCGGGTCCGCGGCCGTCGGCCTGGCTGAGCGGGAGGCGGAGCGCCGGTCGTGGCCCGGCCGGTCGAGCCGGAAGGACGGTCCAGGGCCGCCCCCTGGTCGGTCCGGCTGGAGCAGTACGACGGACATGGCCCGGGGCACGCCGGGCAGTGCGTCGGGCCACGGGCCTGGCGGCGCACGGAGAACGGGCCGGTCCCGGACGCGTGGGGAGGGTCCGGGACCCGGCCGGTTCGGGTCAGGGTGGACAGTGAGCCGGCCGCGGCGCCGGCACGGGCGGAGGGACAGCCGTCGGGCCGGGCAGGCAGGGGCCGAGGACGCCGGCGGGCCCCGTCGGCGGTTGAGCCGCCGGGCGGGGCCCGCGACCTTCGGTGCGGTTCGGCGCGGCCGTGACCGCCTGGGGCTCCGCCGCATGGGCGGACCGGTCGCGGCGGACCAGCGGGTGGGCGCCGGGACTACCGGCGGAGCGCTCAGCCCGGCCAGTAGGTGCGGGCCCAGGACCGCGGGCCCGGCATGGGCAGCCGGTGGCGCGCCACGCGCGTCGGCGCGGACCACTCGGTCGGCGGCTCCGGCGCGTCCGAGGGCGTGCCGGCGGCCACCGCGGCGCGGGCCCGGACCACCGCCAGTGCGGCGGCCAGCTCCTCGGGAGTCGGGTTGCCCCGTACGACCTTGATCATCGAAGGGCCTCCTAGAGCGGGATGTTGCCGTGCTTCTTCGGCGGGAGGGACTCCCGCTTGGTCCGCAGCTGCCGCAGCCCGCGCACGATGTGGGACCGGGTCTGGGAGGGCATGATCACCGAGTCGATGTAGCCGCGCTCCGCCGCGATGTACGGGTTGAGCAGGGCGTCCTCGTACTCCTGGATGAGCCGGGCCCTTGCCTCCTCCTGGGCCGCCTCGTCACCGGCCGCGGCGATCGTGCGGCGGTGCAGGATGTTCACCGCGCCCTGGGCGCCCATGACGGCGATCTGGGCGGTCGGCCAGGCCAGGTTGAGGTCGGCGCCCAGGTGCTTGGAGCCCATGACGTCGTACGCGCCGCCGAAGGCCTTGCGGGTGATCACCGTGATCAGCGGGACGGTGGCCTCGGCGTAGGCGTAGATCAGCTTGGCGCCGCGCCTGATGATGCCGCCGTACTCCTGGTCCACGCCGGGCAGGAAGCCGGGCACGTCGACGAAGGTGAGGACGGGGATGTTGAACGCGTCGCAGGTGCGGACGAAGCGGGCGGCCTTCTCGCTCGCGTTGATGTCGAGGCATCCCGCGAACTGCATCGGCTGGTTGGCGACGATGCCCACCGGGTGGCCCTCGACCCGGCCGAAGCCGGTGAGGATGTTCGGCGCGAACAGCGACTGCGTCTCGAAGAACTCCCCGTCGTCGAGGACGTGTTCGAGCACGGTGTGCATGTCGTACGGCTGGTTGGCGCTGTCCGGTACCAGGACGTCCAGCTCGCGGTCCTCGTCCGTCAGCTCCAGGTCCGCCTCCTCCGGAAAGGCCGGCGGCTCGGAGAGGTTGTTCGAGGGCAGGTAGGACAGGAGCGACTTGATGTACTCGATGGCGTCCTTCTCGTCGCCCGACATGTGGTGCGCCACACCGGAGGTGGTGTTGTGCGTACGGGCGCCGCCCAGCTCCTCGAAGCCCACGTCCTCGCCGGTGACCGTCTTGATGACGTCCGGTCCCGTGATGAACATGTGCGAGGTCTGGTCGACCATCACCGTGAAGTCGGTGATCGCCGGGGAGTAGACCGCGCCGCCCGCGCAGGGGCCGACGATCAGCGAGATCTGCGGGATCACACCGGAGGCGTGGGTGTTGCGGCGGAAGATCTCGCCGTACATGCCCAGCGAGGCCACGCCCTCCTGGATGCGGGCGCCGCCCGAGTCGTTGATGCCGATGACCGGGCAGCCGGTCTTGAGGGCGAAGTCCATCACCTTGACGATCTTCTGGCCGAAGACCTCGCCGAGCGCGCCGCCGAAGACCGTGAAGTCCTGCGAGAAGACGGCGACGGGGCGGCCGTCCACCGTGCCGTAGCCGGTGACGACGCCGTCGCCGTAGGGGCGGGTCTTGTCCAGGCCGAAGTTCGTGGAGCGGTGCCGGGCGAACTCGTCGAGCTCCACGAACGAGCCCTCGTCGAGGAGCAGCTCGATCCGTTCACGCGCGGTGAGCTTGCCCTTGGCGTGCTGCTTCTCCACCGCGCGCGCGGAGCCGGCATGCGTCGCCTCCTCGATGCGGCGCTGCAGATCCGCGAGCTTGCCCGCGGTGGTGTGGATGTCGATCTCGGACATCGGGATGCGGCTCCTGCTCTCGTACAGACAGGTCTTCAGGCTGGTGGTGGCTACTGCGTCGTAGCGTAATGGCGCCTTCATCGCCGGGCAGTGCGGCATTTGCCACACAGCCGTGCGGTTGCGGGTGCGGCGAAACCTGTGGTGAGAGGCCAGGTGGGAGGCCACGTTCGCAGGACTCGGCGCCAGCGGCCAAGCTGGTGGCATGACTCCTCCTACCCAGAATCCCGGCGGCCGATGGTCCGACCTGGAACGGCCTCCGCTGAACGCCGCCGCGCTGCGCCGAGCCCTGGTGCGCGAAGACAGCCTCTACAGCGACGTCCGGGTCGTGGCCGCCACCGGCTCCACCAATACCGACCTCGTCGCGCTGGCCGCAGACGGCACGGCGCGGGCCGGCTCTGTACTGGTCGCCGAGGAGCAGACGGCCGGCCGGGGGCGGCTGGACCGGCACTGGATCGCGCCCGCGCGGTCGGGGCTGTTCTTCTCCGTCCTGGTGGATCCGGGCGACGTGCCACCCGTCCGGTGGGGCTGGCTTCCGCTGCTCGCGGGGGTGGCGACGGCCGCCGCGCTGACGCAGGCGGCGGGTGTGGACACGGCCCTCAAGTGGCCCAACGACATCCTCGTCACGGTCGGGGGAGAGGAACGCAAGGCGGGCGGGATCCTCGCCGAGCGGGTCGAGGGCGACGGTGTCGTGATCGGCGTCGGCCTCAACGTGACGCTGCGTGAGGACGAGCTGCCGGTGCCGGGCGCGGGTTCGCTGGCCCTCGCCGGGGCACCGAACCTGGACCGGGAGCCGCTGCTGCGTGCCGTGCTGAGGTCCATCGAGCGGTGGTACCGCGACTGGGAGGCGGCGGGCGGCGACCCGGCCGGGTGCCGGCTCGACGAGGCGTACGCGGCAGGGTGCGCCACCCTCGGCAGGACGGTCAGGGCCGAGCTGCCGGGAGGGCGGGCGGTCGTCGGCGAGGCGGTCGCCGTGGACGGCGACGGACGGCTGGTCCTGGCCACGGAGGACGGGGTGCGCGAGCCCGTCGGGGCGGGCGACATCG
>NZ_JAAAXQ010000505.1 GCF_009916105.1 Streptomyces sp. GC420
GGCCCCGGCTCCACCCCCCGAAGTCGCCTTCCTCGAGGCCCCTGCGGACAGTGCCTGAACCATCCGCCCGGGAGCCCCCCCCGGCCGCCGGCCAGAGGGGGCTCCCGGGCACCCGAAACCCCTTCCCGCCGGCCATCACTCCCCTCCCCCGCGCAGGCGCCGCCAGCCATCTATCGGCGACATCTACGACCGTCTGACCTGCGCATCTATGGCAACGCTAGAAGCATCTACCGCCCCCATCTACCGTTCCCTATCGGCTTGTTCCGATCCCGTAGGGCGCGGCACCCCGGTACCGTCGAACCACATCCGACAGGACCGGCGGAAGAGGAGCCCGCAGTGGCATGGCGGTACGAGTGCGGCCCATGCGGGATCACGACCGGGTGGCTGCCGAAGGATCAGGCCGCCGCCAAGCGGGATGAGCACCGGGACACCGTCCACCCCGGCATGATGCCGACGGCCGAGGTGTTCGAGTCCAACGCCAAGTCGATCGCTAAGGATCCGGCCGCCCTGCGCATGTGGGCGGTCATCGTCGGCATCTGCCTGCTCGCCTGGATCATCCAGTCCATTAGCTGACGCGCAAGCACTCACACAGCGCTCTGACGCGCCCAACGCCGGGGCTGCCCAACGCCTCACGACGAGGAGACGGATCGACACCTCAACTATGCGTTGCGTATTGAGGGTTCAATGTGTACTGTGATCTTCGCGGAGAAAGTTCCGCCTCTGTGTCACACGCCGCTCGCGCACAACACCTGTAGCAGACGAGCGCACCCACACACCTCCTGGAGCCCAACGTGCCCACGCCCCGCACCCTGACGCTCGGCACCGCCCTAACGGCCGCCGCGCTCCTCGCCCTCACCGGCTGCACCAACGAGCCCATCAAGCACGGCGAGGTCATCGACAAGCGTGGCTACGACGGTCGCTGGATCACCGACTACGAGGACGTGTACCGCCAGGACTGCTCGACAATCCGCACTAGCTCGTTCACCACTACCGCCTTCGCGGGCCGCAGCGGCGGCTCCAGCGGCAGCAAGTCCAGCAGCGGCAAGTCCAGCTCGTCGGGCAGCACCGGCAAGAAGAACAACGACACCACCCCCGGCGGCTCCGGCGGCTCCGGCGGCTCGTCCGGCGGTACCCAGCCCGGCAAGTCGCTCACCAACGGAGGCACCTCCGGCACCACCCAGCCCGGCTCCTCCGGCTCGACCACAGACGGCAGCAGCCAGCCCACCAAGCAGTGCCAGCGGCAGTACGTCGGCCGGAAGCAGACCGGTCAGCACTGGCAGCCGGGCAAGTGGGAGCTCCAGCTCCGCGACGGCGACCGAACCGGCTGGATCACGGTCTCCGCGACCACCTACAACGACACCGATCTCCACGACCACATCTGACCGACCCCGGAGACCCACGAGGAAGATCCGTCATGCCCGACGCACCCAAGTACACGCCCTACAGCATCTACATGCTGGAGCCACACGCTGATCATGCGACCGCCGAGAACGGCCACATCCCGATCGAAGCCATTGCCGAACGCGTCTACGGCAAGCCGTATAGCTCGCTGCGCGGATGCCAGCGGGACGACGAGCACATCGGTAATGACAGCGTGAAGCTGTACGAACTCACCTCCGACGACGACTACCTGGAAGCACTCGGAGACCTCGACGACGCCGAGCTGTACCTGGGCTGGGACTCCCGTACCGGCGAGAGCGTCGTCAAGACCGGCATGACTGAGCTGGATTACTGGCTGAGCATCCGCGTCGCTGACGAGAACACGCCAGCCACTGTCGAGGCGAACCCGCCTGAAACGCAAGACCTTGAGAACGCCGTGTTCGAGGACCGATTCTTCGCCGATCGCGCCTTCTCTCCCTCGCTGAAATTGGTCCTGGCCGATCTCATCCGGCGCGGCGAGATCCCGCGCGGGGATTACCTGTTCCGGCACTGGTGGTGATCGAAACGGAACGAGGACCGACGCCACGGAGCCCCGGTGAGTCACGACTGGCCCTCCTCCCTGGCGATCCGCTGCCACGCGACCAGTTACCCACCCCCAGCACACCCGTCCCGACTACCTCCGATGCGGGGCCACCACCCGGTGGCCCCGCATCATCCAGTGGGAGACACCAGATGCACCCCTTCGTTCTCGGAAGAGGCCTCGGAGCCGTCGTCACCCTGCTCGCTCTCGCCCTCAGCCGGCGCCTGACCAGGCGACCGCACTGCTCCTGGTGCGCCACAGCCTCGGCGTGGCCCACCTCCCAGCACGACCCCCTGCACTGCCGCGGCTACGTACAAGAACGACGCCGCGAGCGCCTCCGCGACATTGCACACGACGCCCGGTCCCGGAACCGAACCTCTGGGGCCACGCGCACCTCTCGACGAAGAACGGTGCTAGTCGCAGCCCAGGCTCCGTCCCCGCCAACCAGGAGCCCCATAAAGCCACTTCACCCAGCCCACCAGATGAGGACCGATGGCCCGCTGCCCCGCCACACTCCCGACGGATTACACCACCTGCGCCGGCCCCGTCGCCGTGACCGTGCTCGACGCGGACAACGCTGGCGCCGATGGATGCGAACATCACGCCGCACGTCTCCTCGCCGTCCTCGACCGCGGCCGCGTCTTCGCACTGCCCCACGCCCCCGCCGGAGCGGCGCACCGCGTCTTCAAGGCTGCAGCTCCGCAGGGCGACAGCCTTCACCGCCTAGCCGACGCCATCGTGACCTCGCCTGCAACGACCCGATGAAGCCCGGGCCGACCAGGCCCCGCTAACCCGCCACCAGTCACCTGAAGGGAACCCTCGTGCCCGTCGGCCACCACCCCGAACACACCGTAAAGGCGTACCGCGATGAACGCCCGTCCATCACCCGGCTCATCCTCGAAGCGCGTTGGGCCCACTATCGCCTCACCGACGCTCTCGAATACGACCCCGACAGCGACGCCGTTCCCGCCCTGCGCCGCTTCAACCTCCTGCACGCCGGCGCACTCGTCGACGTCCTCGCCCTGCGCACCCGAGACCCCGACCTCTACGAAGCCGCCCGCGACCACGGCGCCCTCCTCCGCGAGGTCGACGGCCTGGCCCTCGGCGACCACCCCCACAACGGTCTCGACCACCTGCGAGCCCAGTACGCCCGACTCCACCAGCACACCCACGGCGACTCATGCCTAGCCCCTCAAGCCACTGACGACTCTCTGCCACCCAAGCGCCCCTTCCTCCGACCCGGCCCCCGGCTGGTTCGCCAAATGCTCGACACCTACGCCTGGGCCAACCTCGGCCTCACCTCCCGCTTCCCCGCCGTCGACGTGGCCAGCGAACAACGGCGACACCTCATGACCCGCGGACTCCTACTCGACTGGGCCGCCACCGCGGCACCGGCCGACAGCGCCGCAGCGGTGGCCGCGGCCACCGCCGGCCACGCCCTGCGGGCCCTCGACCGCCGGCCAGCCCTGAACGATCTCCGCGCCCGCGCCTATCTCCTGGACGCCTTCCGCGACTTCGACGACCAGCACGAAGACGAGGACTCGCACCCCCACGACTGCGCAGGGCGCTGCGACGGCACCGGCGAAGTCCTCACCGTGCTCACCTGGGAGCACCACGGCGACGACAACTACACCGCCGTCCACCAAGAGCCGATTCTCTGCATCGGCGCCCCCACCGCCCACGCCCCGGACTGCGCCACCTGCGGCGGACACGGCTTCACTACACGCCCGGCTACCGCGAGCTCTGCCTCGACGGGCGCATCGGCGACGGCGAGCCCATCGCGGCCACCGTGGCATCGCAGGGAGCATGACCCCGCCGCGTCCCAGGCAGCTAGAACAGCCGGCGCTGAGCGGCACGCTCCACCTGCGCAGGCGCCGGCCTTCCCGGGGCCGCTCCTTTGGACTGTGATTTCTCTCCCCCGACCTGAGGGGGAGAGAAGTCTCTCCCTCCAGCGCGGCAACTGAGAAATCTCCCCCCTGACCTGAAAGGAGGGAGATTTCTCCTCCCCTTCCCAGGGAGCCCAACTGCAGGGGGGTGATTTCTCTCCCCTCCGTGAATGCCGGAGGGGAGAGAAATCACCCCCCGCGAAACAGGGGACTTGGCCACGCAGACCACCGCCAGAGGCCAGCTTGCCTTACAACTTGCCCCACAACATGCCCTACAACTTGCTCTACAGCTTGCCTTTCAACTTGCCTTTCAACTTGCCCCCAGGCTGCGCCCTCGACACGGAAACCTGCACTTCAGGGCGACGGTCAAGGGGGTTGGAATGCGCCGACTACTTCTCTACGAGACCCCCAAGGGCACTGAGGACATCAGCGAAGAGCCACAGGCGAACGACAGGAAGGAGGAAGCCGGCGGGGAGTGAGGAGGAAGGGAGACGGAAGGGGAGAGCAGCAGGAGACGGGAGGAGCGAGGGAGAGAGGAGCAGCGAACAGAGAGAGCAGGCGGACCGGCAACGGCAAGCAAGACGAAGAGGCCGAGGAGCACAAGAGCCGAAGAGACAGAGGAGCAGCCGAAGCACACAACGACAGACGAGACACAGACAGACCACGAAGCACGGAGCCAGACAGGGAGAACGGAAGCGGGAAAGCCAGGGACCGTCAGCACGAGGCAGAGCCGAGACAGGATCGAGAGGGGCGGGGAGTTGAGCAGGTCGCGACGAGGGATGCGGAACGCAAGCGGCCCCGCCCAGCGAAACGCTGAGCGGGGCG
>NZ_JAAAXQ010000506.1 GCF_009916105.1 Streptomyces sp. GC420
CGGGGTGCCGAGGGCGCCGTCCTCGCTGCCGAGCGGGCCAGGGCGCTGCGCGCCGCCATCGGCGGGCTCCCCGGCCGCTGTCCCGAACTGATGAGCGCGATGCTGCACCCCTGTGATCCCACCTACCGAGAAATCGCAGGCACGTTGGGAATCTCACAGGGGAGTCTGGGGCCCATCCGTTCCCGTTGCCTGGGATGCCTGCGCAGAATGCTGACGTCGGAGGTTGGCGCCCCTCAACCTTGGGGAAAGGGGTGGTGAACACCGGCGCCCGGAGGCGGGGCCCCTTCTCATCCACGCAGGGGCCGAGGCCGCTCCGGCCAGGGCAGGCGTTCCGGGCACCACACCCTCAAAGGGCCCGGACGGAACGGGAAGGGCAGGCGTGCGCACATGGGCATGAGCGTGACCATCTCCGCGGCGACCGAGAAAGACGCCGAGCAGATCTTCCGGCTTCAGTACCTCTGCTTCCAGCGGGAGGCGGAGATCTACGGCAATTACCGCATCGGTCCGCTGGTGCAGACCCTCGACGAACTGCGCACCGAAATGGCCACCGACCGGGTCCTCGTGGCGCGGCTCGGCGACGAGGTGGTGGGAGCGGTCCGTGGCAACCTTGACGCGGACGGCACCGGACACATCGGCAAACTCTGCGTACATCCGCGCATTCAGGGCCATGGTCTCGGCGCGCGGCTGCTGAGCGCGGTGGAGCGCGAACTGGCGGGAAGCCTCGGGGCGAGGAGGTTCCAGCTCAACACCGGCCATCGCAGCGAGTCCAACCTCCGCCTCTACAGCAAGGCGGGCTACGAGCGGGTCGGCGGCACCACCGGCTCCGACGGCATCCGGATGATCACCCTGGAGAAGGAGGCGCTGGCCGACGCCTACGTCACGAGCGCCTGACAGCCTCACTCACGCCTGACGGCGGCTCCGACGCCCGCGGGGCGGGGAGCCGCCGGCGCTTTGGGCGGGGTCCGCGGAGCCGGTCTTCCGGGAGGGCGCGTCCTCAGGAGCGGCGCGGTCTCAGGGGCGCGGCGCGGTCTCAGGCGGGGCGGGAAGCAGCGGTCCTGCGCAGCCAGACCATCCCCGCGACCGGCAGGATCACGGGGATGAAGAGGTAGTCCATCCCGTAGTCCGACCACACGGTCGAGTCGGGGAAGGCCGACGGGTCCGCCAGCGTCCAGGTCCCCACCGTCAGGACGAACCCCAACTCGGCGGCGCAGCACACGAGCGCCGCCCTGCGGGCCCGTTCGCCGCCCCGCACCAGTGAGTACGTGATGAAGCCGTAGACCAGTGCGGCGAGCGCCGAGAGCGCGTACGCCAGCGGTGCCCGGCCGAAGTCCTGGGCGATCTGGACGGCCGAGCGCGAGGCCGCGGCCACCGTGAACACGCCGTAGAACCAGACGAGCAGCCTGCCGGGGCCCTCGCCGAGCCGGTATTCCCTTCTGCCGGTCCCGCCGGGCGCCGTGCGCTCAGCCATGGCCGCCTCCCCAGATGTCGTAGAGCCTCACCTGGAGTACGGCCAGGACCACCGCGCCCGCAGCCACCGTGACGGAGCCCCAGCGGGTCCGCTCCGCGAGCGACATGAAGCCGGCTGCCGGGATCGCCGCGGCGGCGCCGATCAGATACGCCACGTAGACGGTCGTGCCCTGGTCCGGCCGTTCGCCCCGCGCGAGCTGCACGATGCCGACCACCAGCTGGGCCAGCGCGAGAACCGACACCACGGCCATGCCGATGAAGTGCCAGTCCTTGGTCGGCTGGTCACGGTAGGCGGCGTGCCCGCACCACGCGGCGAGGGCGAGCGCGGCGACCGCGGCCGCGATCGTCAGGGCGTGAAACATGCCGTGACCCTATTACGGACCAATCGACCCGCCGCGCCCGGCCCCACCTCACCCCCCGTAAGGTCGTGGCCCATGAAGTTCCACGCCGACGGCCTGCTGTTCGACAACGATGGCACCCTCCTCTCCTCGCTGGACTCGGTGCGCCGCTGCTGGACCCGGTGGGCCGGGGAGTACGGCGTCACCGCCGAGGACTTCGCCCGTGTCGAGCTGCACGGCCGTCCCGCCGTGGAGATCATCGCCGACCTGCTGCCCGCCGAGCGCGTCCCCGGCGCACTGGCCAGGATCGAGCGGCTGGAGATCGAGGACGTGGCGGGCGGTGGTGTGGTGGCCCTGCCGGGCACCAAGGAGCTGCTGGGCGCGCTGCCCGCTGGAAGCTGGGCCGTCGTCACCTCCGCGACCCGGCCGCTCGCCGAGGCGCGGCTGCGCGAGGTGGGAGTCGGTGTCCCCCTGCTGGTCACCGCCGAGGACATCACCCGCGGCAAGCCCGACCCCGAGCCCTACCTGCTGGCGGCCCGCAGGCTCGGCGTCGACCCGTCGCGCTGCGTGGTGTTCGAGGACGCTCCGGCGGGGCTGCGCGCGGGCCGGGCGGCCGGCATGCGCACCGTGGCGTTGGCCACAACCCACGACCGCGCGGAACTCGTCGCGCACGCCGTCGTGGACGACCTCTCGGCCGTGTCCGTGCGGGTCGCGCACGCCGGGCTGGAGGTCGCGGCCGGCGGCTGAACCCCGATCGCGCGTCTCAAAAGAGTGTCCGCATGCCGGACAGATTTGATCGATCGAACGCGACGTCTGTTTTACTGAGGCCCATGGACACCACGAGCAGCCGCATCCCTGCGACCGAGGCGAACACGACGCCCGGTGCTCGCTGTATGTGTCGAATGTGCGCCTTCTGAGGATCCCCGCCCGCACCTCGCGCCCCGAAGCGAGCTCTCGCTGAGCGTCCTCCCATGCCCTGACGGGCCATGAGGGCCGGCCTCCACCGCGTCCCCCGGACCCCGCCCGAGCCCTTCCGCCCGAGCGGCCGACGTGTGCCGTGCGGCCGGCGATTCGCGCCTTCTGACAGGTAATGCCCCGTGCCCGGCGACACCCCTGCCGCGCACTCGACAGTGACGGAACTCCAGTGATCACCACAACAGGCCTCACCAAGGTCTACCGCTTGCGCGACCGCGAGGTGACCGCCCTCGACGGCGTCGACCTGCACGTCCGGGAGGGCGAGGTCTACGGCGTCATCGGCCGCAGCGGCGCCGGAAAGTCCTCCCTCATCCGCTGCGTCAACCTGCTGGAACGGCCCACCTCCGGCACCGTGACCGTCGACGGGCGGGACCTCACCGCCCTCGCCGGCCGTGGTCCGCGCGCCGGCCGGGTGCTCCGCGAGGCCCGCAGCCGCATCGGGATGGTCTTCCAGCACTTCAACCTGCTGTCCTCGCGCACCGTTCAGGCCAATGTCGAACTGCCCCTGGAAATCCTCGGCCTCAGCGGGAAGGAACGTTTCCGCAAGGCCCTGGACCTGCTCGACCTCGTCGGACTCGCGGACAAGGCGAAGGCCTACCCCGCCCAGCTCTCGGGCGGCCAGAAGCAGCGCGTCGGCATCGCAAGGGCCCTTGCGGGCGATCCCAAGGTGCTGCTCTCCGACGAGGCCACCAGCGCCCTCGACCCCGAGACCACCCGCTCCATCCTCCAGCTGCTGCGCGACCTCAACCGCCGCCTCGGCCTGACCATCCTGCTCATCACCCACGAGATGGACGTGGTCAAGACCGTCTGCGACTCCGCGGCCCTGATGCGGGGCGGCCGGATCGTCGAGTCGGGCACCGTCGGCGAACTCCTGGCCACCCCCGGATCCGAACTCGCCCGTGCACTCTTCCCCGTCGGCGGCGAGGCCTCGGCCGGCGACCGCACCGTCGTGGACGTCACCTTCCTCGGCGGGACCGCCACCCGGCCCGTCATCAGCCGGCTGTCCCGCACCTACAACATCGACATCTCGATCCTCGGCGCCGCGATGGACACCGTCGCCGGACGCCAGGTCGGCCGCATGCGCATCGAACTGCCCGGCCGCTTCGAGGACAACGTCGTCCCCATCGGCTTCCTGCGCGAGCAGGGCCTTCGGGCCGACGTCGTCGACCACCCCGCGGAACCGACCGAGGAGAACGCCGAGTGACCTGGTCCGAGATGCGGCCCCTACTGGCCCAGGCCTGCTGGGACACCCTCTACATGGTCGGCTGGTCGACCCTCGTCGCCGTCGCCGTCGGACTCCCGCTCGGCGTGCTCCTCGTCCTCACCGACCGCGGCGGCCTGCTGGGCAACGCCCCGGCCAACAAGGTCATCGGGCAGATCGTCAACATCACGCGGTCCCTGCCGTTCATCATCCTGATGGTCGCCCTGATGTCCTTCACCCGCTGGGTCACCGGGACGACCATCGGCCGCGAGGCCGCCATCGTGCCGCTCGCCATCGGCGCCATCCCCTTCTTCGCCCGGCTCGTCGAGACGGCCGTCCGCGAGGTGGACAGCGGCCTCGTCGAGGCCGTGCAGGCCATGGGCGGCAGCACCTGGACCGTCGTACGCAAGGTCCTGATCCCCGAATCGCTGCCGTCCCTCGTCTCCAGCGCCACCACGACGGTCGTCGCGCTCATCGGCTACTCCGCCATGGCCGGCACCGTCGGCGCCGGCGGACTCGGCGACATCGCCATCCGCTACGGCTACCAGCGCTTCGAGACCGGACTGATGTGGATCACCGTGGCGGTCCTCGCCGTGGTCATCTCCCTCATCCAGTTCGCGGGCGACCGCACCGCCCGAGGACTCCACCGGCGCGGCGGCCACCACGGC
>NZ_JAAAXQ010000507.1 GCF_009916105.1 Streptomyces sp. GC420
GGTGGGCACCGGACGGGGGTGAACCTCAGTCCTGGCCGTACGGGTCGTCGATCGCGTACCGCCAGATGCCGTCGTCGCCGAGCCGCAGGACGTCGACGCCCGTGCCCTGGAGACGCTCCGGCCCGCCCTGCTCGTCGGCCGTCTCGATGACCCAGTCGACGATCATGAGCGCGGTGTCGCCGGTGACGAAGCTCTGCCGCGGGACCGCTGTCATCCTGGGCCGGCGGGTGAGGAACTCCCGCTGGTAGTCCCGCCGCGCCTGGCCGGTGAGCGGCTCGCCCGGCTCCCAGACCGCCACGGCCTCTTCCGTGTAGAAGGCGTCCATGGCCTCGAAGTCGCCGGCGTTGAACGCCTCGACGTAAAGAGAGGTGTGCTTTTCCAGGCTCTCGTGCAGCTGTGACATGGGAAGAGTCGACCTGCCTTCTCGTTGTCGGCATCTGGGCTATTCCGGTACGGAAACTATTCGGTGCCGTTCCGCAGGGCGTCCATCGGCCGGTAATCCGGCGCTCTCGGTCAATCGGAATTACCCGTTCGAGGTTGCGGGCTGAGGGGAGGGAGAGAATCGCCTGCCTACGATCGGCCCGCAACTTTCGCCACATGCTCAGGAGTCCCGGTAATTCGGCCCGAAAGGCAGTCGAGCGCGATGACGAATCGGCACCACTTTGAAATTTCCGTGACGCGCGGCGGCGAGAGCGAGGCGATCGCCGTCGTCGGACTGTCCTGCCGCCTGCCGGGAGCCGACGGCCCCGAGGCGTTCTGGGACCTGCTGAGCACCGGTTCCGACGCCACCACCCAGGTGCCCGAGGGCCGCTGGGAGTCCGCGACCGGCGAGGGGGCTCCCGAGGACACCACCCCCGGAATGCGCCGCGGTGGTTTCCTCGACCGGGTCGACACCTTCGACGCCGCCTTCTTCGGCATCGCTCCGCGCGAGGCCGTCACCATGGATCCGCAGCAGCGGCTGGTGATGGAACTGGCCTGGGAGGCACTGGAACACGCGGGCATCGTGCCCGCCTCGCTGCGCGGCAGCCGCACCGCGGTCTTCGTCGGCACCCTGCGCGACGACTACTCCGCGCTCCTCTACCAGCACGGCGCCAGGGCGGTCACCCAGCACACCATGGCCGGCGTCAACCGCGGCGTCATCGCCAACCGGGTCTCGTACCACCTCGGGCTCCAGGGCCCCAGCCTCACCGTGGACTCGGCGCAGTCGTCCTCGCTGGTCGCCGTCCACCTCGCCTGCGAGTCGCTGCGTGCCGGGGAGTCCGACGCCGCGATCGTCGCCGGCGTCAACCTCAACATCCTCGCCGAAGGCGCCGTGACCGAGGAGCGCTTCGGCGGGCTGTCCCCGGACGGCACGACCTACACCTTCGACGCCCGTGCCAACGGATTCGTCCGCGGCGAGGGCGGCGCCGCCGTCGTCCTCAAGCCGCTGTCCCGGGCGGTGGCCGACGGCGACACCGTCGTCGGGGTCATCCGCGGCAGCGCCGTGAACAACGACGGCGCGACCCCCGGCCTCACGGTCCCCGGGCAGGCGTCCCAGGAGCGGGTGCTGCGCGAGGCGTACGAAAAGGCCGGCGTCGATCCCGCCCTGGTGCAGTACGTGGAACTCCACGGCACCGGAACGCCGGTGGGCGACCCCGTCGAGGCCGCCGCGCTCGGCGCGGTGCTCGGCACGGCCCGATCCGGCGGGCACCCGGTGCGCGTCGGCTCCGTGAAGACCAACATCGGCCACCTGGAGGGCGCCGCGGGCATCGCGGGCCTGGTCAAGACGCTGCTGGCACTCAGCCGTCGCACCCTCCCGCCCAGCCTCAACTTCGAGAATCCCAACCCGGCCATCCCACTCGCCGAGCTGGGGCTCGAGGTGCAGCGCGAGCTGACCGCCTGGCCCGCCCCCGACCGGCCCCTCGTCGCGGGCGTGTCGTCGTTCGGCATGGGCGGAACCAACGCCCATGTGGTGCTCGAGGAGAGTCCGACCACCGCCGGGGACACCCGCACGCGGACGGCGGCCCCGGACACCGCCCTCCTGCCCTGGGTGGTCTCCGCCCGTGACGAGGGCGCCCTGCGGGACCAGGCCGCGCGCCTGCGCGAGGCCCTCGGCGGGGACACGGCGCCCGACGCGGCGGACACCGGCTGGTCCCTCGCCACGACGCGGACCGTCTTCACGCACCGCGCGGTCCTCCTCGCCGGCGACCGGGCCGGCATGCTGGCCGGCCTCGACGCGCTCGCCGCGGGCACCGTGCCGGCGAACGCCGTCAGCGGCGCCGCCCGGCCCGGCGGCACGGCACTGCTGTTCACCGGCCAGGGAGCGCAGCGCATCGGCATGGGCCGCGAACTCCACGCCGCTTTCCCCGAGTTCGCCGCCGCCTTCGACGAAGTGTGCCGCCACTTCGACCCGCTTCTCGACCGGCCGCTCGCCGAGGTCGTCGCAACAGGCGAGGGCCTGGACGACACCGCCTTCACCCAGCCCGCCCTGTTCGCCGTCGAGGTCGCCCTGCACCAGCTGGTGGCCTCCTGGGGCGTGCGCGCCGACCTGGTCGCCGGGCACTCCATCGGCGAGATCGCCGCCGCCCATGTGGCCGGTGTGCTGACCCTGCCCGACGCCGCCCGGCTGGTCGCCGCCCGCGGCAGGCTGATGCAGGCACTGCCCGCCGCGGGGGCCATGGTCGCGGTCCAGGCGGCCGAGGACGAGGTGCTGCCGCTGCTCGCGGGCCACGAGGCCGAGATCGCGGTCGCCGCCGTCAACGGGCCCCGCTCAGTGGTGCTGTCGGGCGCCGAGGAACAGGTCACCCGGATCGCCGGCGTCCTCGCAGCGCGGGGACGCAGGACCCGGCGGCTGACCGTCTCGCACGCCTTCCACTCCCCGCTGATGGCCCCGATGCTCGCCGAGTTCCGCCGTGTCGCCGGAGAACTGACCTTCCACGAGCCCCGCCTGCGCGCCGTCTCGACCGTGACCGGTGAACAGGTCGGCGCCGGCGGGTGGTCGTCGCCCGGGTACTGGGTCGAGCAGGTACGCCGCCCCGTGCGGTTCCTGGACGCCGTGCGCGCCCTGGAGGCCGCGGGCGCCACGACCCTGCTGGAGCTCGGCCCCGACGCCGTCTGCGCGCCGATGGCGGCGGACTGCGTGCAGGACAGCGACGCCACCGTGCCGCTCGCCGTGCTGCGGGCGGGCAGGCCCGAACCCCGTACCCTTCTCGCCGCCCTCGCCGCCGCCTTCGTCCGGGGTACGGACGTGGACTGGGCGGCCGTGCACGCCGGCGCGGGCGGCCGCCGTGTGCCCCTGCCCACCTACCCCTTCCAGCGGGAGCGCTACTGGATCGGCGGCACGGTCCGCGCCGCGGAGCTGCCCGGGCCCGGTGAGCAGGCCGCCTCCGCCGCCCCGGCCGCCCGGCCGCCGCGGAATGCCGCGCCGGGCGCCGGCACCACCGCCGTCGTCCTCGACAGGATCGCCGCCGTACTGGAGTACACGGACGGCCGGCGGGTGGAAGAGCACGCCACCTTCAAGGACCTGGGCTTCGACTCCCTGATGTCGGTCGAGCTGCGCAACTCGCTGTCCGCCGCCACCGGACTGCGGCTGCCGAGCGGTCTGCTGTTCGACCATCCGACCCCCGCCGCCCTGGTAGCCCACCTGAACACCCTCCTGGCCGGAGCCGGCCAGGAGGACGACGAGGCTCCCGCACCGGCGGCCGGGTCGGACGAGCCGATCGCCATCGTGGGCATGGCCTGCCGTTACCCGGGCGGTGTCGGATCCCCCGAGGATCTGTGGCGGCTCTTGGCCGACGGCTTGGACGTCATCTCCGGCTTCCCCACCGACCGCGGGTGGGACCCCGGCCTTTCCGACGGCGACCCTGCCGCCGGCGGACACAGCGCGGTCCGCGAGGGCGGGTTCCTCCACGACGCAGCCCTCTTCGACAACGAGTTCTTCGGCATCTCGCCCCGCGAGGCCCTGGCCATGGACCCGCAGCAGCGGCTGCTGCTGGAGACCGCCTGGGAGGCCGTCGAACGTGCAGGTCTGGACGCCACCGCTCTGAAGGGCACGCGGACGGGCGTGTTCGTCGGAGCCACCACCCTGGAATACGGGCCCCGCATGCACGAGGCCCCCGGCTCGGTGGAAGGCCATGTGCTGACCGGGACCACGCCCAGCGTGCTGTCCGGCCGCATCGCCTACCAACTCGGCCTGATCGGACCGGCCGTGACCATCGACACGGCCTGTTCGTCCTCCCTCGTCGCCCTGCACATGGCCATGCGGTCACTGCGCTCCGGGGAGACCACCCTCGCCCTCGCGGGCGGTGCGACCGTGATGTCCTCACCCGGCATGTTCGTGGAGTTCTCCCGGCAGCGGGGGCTGGCGCCGGACGGGCGTATCAAGTCCTTCGCGGCGGCCGCGGACGGCACCTCCTGGTCCGAGGGTGTCGGTCTGCTGCTGGTGGAGCGGTTGTCGGACGCGCGGCGCAATGGTCACCGGGTGCTGGCGGTGCTGCGGGGCAGTGCGGTGAACCAGGACGGTGCGAGCAATGGCCTGACGGCGCCGAACGGTCCTTCGCAGGAGCGGGTGATCCGGCAGGCGCTGGAGAGCGCGGGCCTGCGCTCCTCCGACGTCGACGTCGTGGAGGCGCATGGGACGGGGACGCGGTTGGGTGATCCGA
>NZ_JAAAXQ010000508.1 GCF_009916105.1 Streptomyces sp. GC420
GTCGTCGAGGGTGCTCTTGGGTGGAGGCAGTACGTCGTCGAGCCGGTTGCCGAGCAGTTTGCCGGCGTCGTTGCCGAAGAGCTTGCCGAACTTGTCGCCAAGAGCCTGGAAGGGACCCGCCAGCAGGCCCTGGATCGCTCCGGAGAGGGCGGCGTTCTTGGTGAGCTTGCTGTCCCAGTTGTCACGGGTGCCCTGGTTCAGCTGCGTCCACTGGACGAGACCGTCCATGGCCACGCCCATGCCCACGTTGATGATCTCGTGCATGAGCAGCGCGATGAGCATCCGCCCCAGGCGGGTGCGGATGATCAACCGGACGATGGCCTGCTTCTGCAGGTAGGCGGCGATGGAGGCCCCGAAGAAGAAGGACAGTGCCAACGCCACCGCGGCCTCGACCAGCAGCTCCACCAGCTGAGCGATGATCATGTACTTCGTGTACTGGAGCTGGGTGGCGCTCTTGCGGGTGAAGTCGGCGATCAACTCCGCCTGGTTGGTGACGGCGTTGAAGTAGTCGAGCCCTTCCTGCCCGCCGAGGAAGTCCTTCATCGCCTCCTGGTACATCTCGGCGGCGGTGCCGTCGAAGTTCTTCCTGGTGTAGCCGAGGGCGTCGGCCACCTGCTTCTGGATGTCGCCGTTCAGTTTCCCGTGCAGCCCTTTGTGCGCCTCGGCGAGGGCGAACATCTTGTCCTCGTCGCCGTCCGGCGGGACCTCACCGGTCAGGGCGGCGAAAAGCCAGGCGCACTGGGGGGGAAACTCCAACGACATGGCCGCTCAGTGCTTCTTCGTCTGGGTGCTGACGTGGTCGATCACGTCAGACTGGGTCTTCTTGAACTTCTTGGAGGTGTCACCCAGGCTCTGTCCGCTGGCTTCGAGCGCCTCGATCAGGGCCGCGGTCCCGTCCACGACGAGGTCGAGGCCCTGGTAGTACTTCTTGGCGAAGGTCTCGCCGAACTCACCGGTGCCCCAGCAGCCGCGATAGCTGGTGATCTTGTCCAGGTATTCCTCGCGGGCGACCTTGAGCACTTCGCCCACGTCCTTCACGGCCTCGCCGCTGCCGTTCAGGCCCTCGCTGTCGACGTCGAGTTCACTCATCGGCGTGTCGTCCCCTCCTCCGTACCGGTGCCGCTCTCCTCGTCGTCCACCAGTTCGTCCAGCAGAGCTCCCCGGGAGGTGGCGGTGGAGCGGGAGGACGGCACCACCAGGTCCGGGTCCTCCCGCAGCGGGGCGAACAGCTCTTCCCACTCCACCGGGGCGAAGCCGCCCTCGGCGTCCGGCGACAGCCCGGGGACCGGACCGAAGGGCCGATAGATGTCGAGCAGCTGGGAGGCTGCCTGGGAACGCGCGGCGGCGATGGTGGTCATCACCGCGTTGGCCAGCTCGGCGGGAGCCATGGTGCGGTAACGCGAGGTGGGGAAGCGCAGGTTCGTCACCTCGCCCTGCGCCCCGACGGTCGCCTCCACCGAACGGTCCTTGGCCGTGACCGTCGCCGATATCCGGGACGCCTCCGCCGCGGCCTCGTCCAGCCTGACCCGCGTCTCCTCGAACTCGGCCAGTGCCTCCGCCAGCCGTTCCTCCAGGGGATTGCTCATCGCCCCGCACCTCCTTGATCGCGTATGTCCCGGCATCGGCGGGAAGGCCGGCTCCGTCGGCCGCGCCCGCCGCGTGCGCCCCTGGCCCTGCTCGTGGTCCCGTCCCCGTCCTTGTCCCCGTGCACCCGGCTCACCGTCCGATCACGCCGGCGATCCCGCCCTCGTCGGTGCCCCAGACCTCTTCGTCCTCGCTCACCCAGGTGGCGCGCTCGCGCTCGTCGCTCTGGGTGCTCTGGCCGCCGGCGCCACCCATGCCGCCGCCCATCGGGGGGAGGAACGGCATCCCCCCGGAGGTGGTCGCAGGGCGCCGCGCCAGGGCCGCCTCCTCGGCGGCGAGCTGGGCGGCGCGGCTGCGGGCGGCCACCGACTCGCCGATCGCTGCCGCCCGGGTGCGTTCTCCGGCCACGGTGCCGCCGGTACCGGCACCGCCGGTCGCGGTGAGGCTCTGCCCCAGGGGGTTGGCGGAGAGCAAGGGCAGGGAGGAGGAGCCGCTCCCGTAGCCGCTTCCGGTCAGGGAGGTTCCGGAGCTCCAGTCGTCCGGGTAGTCGTAGTAGTCGAAGTCGCCGAGGCGGCCGGAGGAGGTGCCGTCGAGACCGCTGGACAGGCCGCCCGTCACCGAGACGGTGCGGCCGTCGGCGTCCGTGGTGACCGTCCGCCCGTCCGGGTACGTGATCTTGTGGCCGCCGTCCTTGAACTCGACGTCCACGGTGCCGTCCGGATAGTTCGTGGTGGTGGAGCCGTCCTGGTTGTGCGTGGTCTGGGCACCGGCCTTTCCGCCGAGGGGGTTCAGGTGCTCGGTCGTCTTCCCCCCGTCCGGGTCGGTGGTCGTGTAGGTGCCGTCCGGCCCGAGCCTGGTGGCGGTGCCGTCCTTGTAGGTGGTGACGACCGTGCCGTCCTTGTCCACCTTGGCCACCGAACCGTCGGCGTATTCGATGGTCGAGGTGTTCTTGCCCAGGTGCGAGACCGTCTTGGTGCCGTCCGGGTCGACCGTGGTGACCGTTCCGTTCGGGTTGACCGTGGTCCTGGTGCCGTTGGCGTGCACCGTCGTGGTCGAGCCGTCCTTGTTCCACGTCGTGGTCGAGCCGTCCGGGTTGTGGACGGTCTCGCCCGGTTCCGGGCGGGAGACGGTCTTGTTGCCCTCGGCGTCGGTCGTGGTCAGCGTGCCGTCGGGGGCGCCGGCCAGGGTGGAGCCGTCCTTGTACTGGGTGAGGGTGCTGCCGTCGGGCCGGACGGTGGTCCTGGTGCCGTCCGGGTAGGTGATCGTCTCGCTGCCGTCCCTGTGCAGCACGGTGGTGGTGCCGTCCGGGTTGACCGTGGTGGTCGTGCCGTCGCGCGCGATGGTGGTGGTGGTCCCGTCCTTGTGCGTGATGGTGCGGGAGCCGTCCTGGTTGTACGCGGTGGTGCTGCCGTCCGGGCCCTTGACGGTCTTCAGCGGGGCGGTGCCGCTGCCCGTGCCGAGGCCCGGCGGGTTCAGCCCGAGGCCGGGGGGAAGTACGCCCGGCGCGGTCGTCTCCCGGTGTCCGTCCGGGAAGGTCGTGGTGTACGAACCGTCGGGGTTGCGCACGGACGTGGAGCCGTCCGGGTTCTGGATGACGCCCCCGAGGCCGCCGCCGGGACCGTTGAGCCCGAGGGAGGGGGGCTGGGATCCGTTCTGGCCGCTGCCCAGCGATCCGTCCGGGTTGTTGAGGTCCAGGGTGGGAGGGGGGACCTTGTCCTTCAGGTCGTTCGGGTCGTCGAGGCCGGGTGGCGTCTTGGTGTCGTCCAGCCCGCCGCCGGAGCCGCCCGAACCCAGGTCGGTCTTGTCCTCCGGATTGTCCTGCTGATTCTTCAGGTCTTCCTGCTGCTGCTTCGTCTGGTCCTCGGTGTACTTGGTCCTCAGGTCGGTGAAGCCGGGGGCGAAGGTGAAGGTGCTGGTGAGGCTTTCGAGATCGGCGAAGGCGTTGTTGAGCGCGATGGCCTGTTCGGTGGCGGCCGTGTCCAACTGCGCCAGATTCGCCACCCAGTCCCGGTATGCCTGCTGCCCGAGCTTCTGCCACGCGTCCTTCTGCGTGAGGTCGCCGAAGGGTTCGTAGTAGATGGAAAACCCGTCGAGCTGCTCGAGCTTCGTAAGCGTAGAGTGCGGGGACACCTTCTGGATGTTGTATTCGTTGAGGTAGGCGGCAACCTTGTCGATCCACCTGTCGAGATGACAGGTCGGCAGGAACAGGGCCGCGTCCGGTGACGCTGCCGTCGTCCATCTGGTCCATGCGGCATGGAGCTTGCCCGCGGCGTCATGGATGGCCTGGACGCAGCGGAGGATCTCCTTGCCGACCGAAGAGCCGGCGGTGACGGCGGGAAGGTTTCCCAACTGCACGCTTCCCGGTCCCCGGTTCGAGGTGAGGTCCTCGCCGAGATCCTTGTATCCCAGATTCAGCCCGTCGACGAGGCTGCGGAAGACATCGGCTGCCGACCCTTTCCATGCCGCGTCCTCCTCGCCCAGGCTCTTGTGCCAGGCCTCGATCTCTTTTTGATAATTGACAAAGAACGTGCGTACGTCATCGAACGACTTTGCCATATCCATGATCGTGGTCAGTTGTATGGCGTCCTTCACGTCCACCGGGGGAACGTTCTGGTAGCCGAGGTCGAGATGTGCGGTGGTGCCGTCGTCGAACAGCTTCTTGAGGGCCTGGCCGTAGCCCCAGTCGTAGGCGCCGGCTTTTCCGTTGTCGCTGAAATCGTTCCCGCCCTCGGCCCAGGGGACCGTCAGCGTGACCTCCCAGTAATTCTCGACGCCGATGTCGTAGAACCTGATGACTCTCTCGGGTCCGTTTCCGGCGTGCTCTATGGAAGTATCGTCCGGGGGGTACAGTGACAATAGTTTCGGGGCCGCCCTCAGCCAGCCGATTCCCTCCCCCGACTGGTCGGCGGTGCTCCCCACGCTGCCCACGTCCTCGCGCTTGCCGCCCGCGAAACCCGTGAGCTGCCCGACGACGTATTCCCATCGGGTCTGCGGTGGTGTTGTCATAGGAGAGCGGCCCTTCCGGGGAGCGCGGCGCGTGGCGGGGGTGCGGACG
>NZ_JAAAXQ010000509.1 GCF_009916105.1 Streptomyces sp. GC420
GGGTTACGACGGTGACCCCCTGGCAGCCCCCGCCCTGCCCCCGGTCCCGCTGAAGCCGCGCGGCCGCGTGCGCTGACCGCGCCCCGCGGGGGCAGTGCCGGGCGACCTGTGGCGCCACCACGGCTCCCGCCGCCGTGCCTCCGCCGGGGCGCGGTCCTCGGCGCCGGCAGTTCAGGCGGGCCAGCCCACCCTTGGCTCGGGCTCGGGGGGCCTGGCGGCGCCCACGCCCTCGATGTCGCGGTCGGCGGCGCCGATGAGCTGCTCGGACAGGTCGCGCAGTGCGCGGCCCGCCGCGAGTTCGTCGCCGATCTCCGGTACGTCCTTGTCCTCCGGGGAGCACCGCGCGGTTCCCCGGCCGGTGAGCACGGTCGGGCCGGTGTCCAGCACGACACGCGCCCTCGTCGTTCCAGCCTCCTCGAACAGGTAGAGGTGGACTTTCCACTCCACTGTGTGCGGCATCGCCTGCTCCTCGCTCCGGTGCGGGTCGATTCGGTCCGGGCGTCCTCGAAACGGGCGCTACTCGACCGGGGTGATGAGGCCGTAGTGGCCGTCGTATCGGTGGTAGAGGACGTTGCCCCGCCCCGTGGCCGCGTCGGCGAAGAAGACGAACGGCAGCCCGGCGATCTCCAGTCGCTGCTTCGCCCCCTCCACGTCCAGCCGGGGCGCCGGGACGTCGCTGACCGTCAGCGGTACGGCCACCCTGCGGTCCGGCGCCGGGTGCGGGCGGACCTGCGCGAGCCGGTAGCCGGTCGGCCCGGCCCGGTAGAGCACGCTGTCCTCGCCCGAGTCGGCGTCGGTGAACAGGTGGAAGCCGTAGTCCATCGACTCCAGTTCGAAGGCCGCCTCGTCAGGTGTCTCCCGGGCGAGCGAGAAGGACTTGTGCCTGATCACCTGCCGCTCCTCCACCGGCCGCGGATAGTAGTCGGGGCGGTAGGTGGGTTCGTCGCCGTGGCGCCACTCGTGCTCGCCGGGCGCCGTCGTCTTGCCGCGGCGGGCCTCCCAGTGCTGGGCGAGCCGGGCCAGCTGCCCGGACAGCCGCTCCTCGAGCAGGTCGATGGCCTGGGTCTCGGTCTCGCCCGCGGTGTGCGCACGAGCGGGTCTGCCGTTGACGTCCACATTGGCCTGCGCGATCACCGGACGTTCGGTCGCCGGGTTCGCCGTACGGGTCAGCTTCACCCGGGCGAACAGGATCGGCTCCCGCGTCTGGCCGAGGACCGCCTGCACCTTCTCCCGTGCGTACCGGGCCGCGTCCGGCGGCACCTGGCCGCGGGTCTCCACCTGGATCTCGGGAATCTCGAGTGCCGATGCCGATCTCTTCATGGCAGCCTCCTCAAACTGTTACTTTCCAGCCTTATCACCCACCGGCTGTATGTGGAGGGTCCAAGGTTCCCGGTCCCGGCCTGAGCGGCCGCACGCCCATGGTCCGCGCCGGGAGGGGAACCCGGGGCCGCGAGGAGACCGGTGACGCCCGGGGCCAGGAAGGAGACGCCATGGAGCGGCAAGGGGACGGGCACGGAGAGCAGGAAGTCATGTCGCGGAAGGTCGCCGCCGTGATGCGCGCGGCCCCGGCCGTGGTGGCCGTCGACGAGACCGTGCTCGTGGCCTGGGAGCTGCTGGAGCGGTCCGGCCGGCGTCATCTCCCCGTCGTACGTCCGGACGGCCGCTGCGCCGGCCTGCTGGACCGGGCCGATCTGGCCGTCACCTGCGCGGCGCCTGCCGTCTCCCTGTCCCGAGCGCGCGTGGGTGATCTCCTGCCGGGCCGCGGTCCGGCGCTCGTCCACGCGGACCAGACGGTGCGCCACGCGGCCGACATCATGAGCTACACCCGGGCCGACGCCCTTCCGGTGCTGGACGGGGACGGTCAGCTCGTCGGGATGCTGACAGCGGTCGACATCGTCGCGGCCCTCGCCGGCCGCCGGGTCCTGGACGAACCCGCGGACGCGTGGACACAGGTGCCGCCCACCGTGCTGCCCGGGCTTCCGCCCCGACGGGGCTACCGGGGGACCGCCGTGCCCTGACCCGCAAGCCCGGACGGCCGCACGTCCGGGCGTCCCGGGCCGGACACCCGGTCGCCCGGCCCCTCTGGACGGCCGCGGGCCGGCACCGGCGTCGCCGGACCGTGGCAGCGCCCCGGCCGGCGCGACAGGACCGCCGCCCGGCTCGGCCCGGGCGCCGCCGTCCGGCGCCGCGTGCTCGGCCCGCCGACCCCGCCGACCCCGGCGCGGTAGGCGGCCGGGTCGACGGCGGTGGGCAGCCGTTCCGGTACGCGGTCGGTCAGCCGTATCTCGACATCACGGCCGGTGGCCCGGAGCTGGTGGGCGAGCAGGTCGAGCGCCTGGAGGGTGGGCTGCGGCCGCAGTTCGGGCCCTGCCTCGCCCTCCCGCACCGTGTCGAGCAGGGCGCGCATCGCGGCCAGGGCCTCGCGGGCGCGTTCGGCGGTCACGTCGAGCCGGCCCGCCTCCGCCTCCGCGACCATGTCGGCGGTACGGGAGAGGACGGTGGTCTCCAGCCCGGCGGCGATCCTGCGGCGCTCGGCCCACGCGTCCCGTACGGCCTCCTCGGTCCAGGAGGCGAGGCGTTCCTCCCGCGTGCCCCGGGCAGCCCGGTCGCGCCGCCCGTGCAGGGCTCCGGCCCAGCGGGCCGCGCCGACCGCCAACCCGGCTCGGGGCGTGGGCGCAGCGGTGGCCGGTGTGCGAGTCCCCGGGGAGGGTCTCACCGCACCGGCCCCGGCGCGGCACCGGCTGTCGGCGACCACGTCGTGCAGAGCCCTGCCGGACGAGCCGGTGCTCGTGTCCGCGGTCTCCGGGTGCCTCCCGGTCCGGCTCCGGGCCCGGTGCCGGGGACCCTCGGCAGGGGCCCCGAAGCAGGCAGGGCCCTGCGGGCGGGGGTGCGGCGACTCGTACCGGCCGTGGCCGAGTCCCTGCACGCGGGGCGTACGGGGCCGCAGGCGGGCTGCGAAGGGCGCCCGGTCTTCCGGTGGTCACCGCACGGTTTCGCCCTCCGGCCCCTCCTCCGGCCCGCCCGCCTCCTCCAGCCACTCCCTCTCCTCCTCCTCGGACACGACATGGATCGCCGCCTCCTCGGCCGCGGCGGCGCCGCCGTTTATCCCCACGTCGCTGGCGAACAGCTCCGCGTCGGTGTCGGCGTGGGCGCCCTCGTCAGGGGCGACCAGCCGCCCGGCCCGGCGGCCGCCGACCTCCTCGCTCCTCGGCTCGCCCTCCGCCCCGGGCATGTCCCCGATGCCGTCACCCTCGGGACCGGCCCCCTCCGGCACCTCACGGGCCAGCCGCCGGTCCAGAGCCTCGCCGCTGTGCTGCTCCTCGGCGGTGATGCCCCAGTCCTCGACCGCCAGTGGTCTCTCCGGCGGCGAGTAGCCCTCGTCCCAGGGCTGGACGCCGCGGTCGTCCAAGGTGTCCTCGGAGTCCAGCGGCCCGGCGTCGTCCACCACTTCCTCGCCCTGGGGCTGGTACACGTCGTCGCCCATGGTGTTCTCACTCACTGTGCAGCACCCCATCACGTGCGTGTCCGGCAGGGCGCCTCGCTCACGCCCCTCACGTCCGGCGGTGCGCCGGGAGGCAGGCCCGGTGGACACCGGATCCCCGCGGCCTGCCGCGCCGCGGGAGGCGCGCCGCAAGGGCCTGCGAGGGGCGGCCGGTCCGGCAGGGGGTCCGCCGGCCGGACGCCGTCCGTGCACCGCATCCGTCTTCCATCTTCCGCCCGTGATGGGGAGGCCGCCTGCCGCCCGTGGCGGGGAGCCCGTGCCGACGCTACGATGAACGCATGTTCATGAACGTGCGTTCATCAAGGAGGGTGGGATGACGGACATCCAAGTGCGGGGCCTCACAAAGACCTTCGGACCGGTCCACGCCGTGGAGGACGTGTCCTTCGTGGCACCGGCCGGCCAGGTGACCGGATTCCTCGGACCCAACGGGGCCGGGAAGACCACGACGCTGCGGATGCTGCTCGGCCTGGAACGGCCCACCCGCGGCACCGCCGTGATCGGCGGGCGGGCCTACCGTGACCTGGCCGCACCGCGCTGCACGGTCGGCGCGGTCCTGGAGGCGTCCGGCGTCCACCCCGGCCGCAGGGGGCGCACCCATCTGTCCCTGCTCGCCAGGGCCGCCGGGCTGCCGCGGGGCCGGGTGGACGAGGTGCTGGAGACCGTGGGACTGGGCGCGGCCGCCGACCGCCGCGCGGGCGAGTACTCGCTGGGCATGCGGCAGCGGCTTGCCGTCGCGGGCGCCCTGCTCGGCGATCCGGAGGTACTGATCCTCGACGAGCCGACCAACGGCCTGGACCCGGCCGGCGTGCGCTGGCTGCGCGACCTGCTGCGGGGACTCGCGGCCCGGGGCCGGACCGTGCTCGTCTCCAGCCACGCGCTGGCAGAGGTGGGCCGGTACGCCGACCGCGCCGTCGTCGTCTCCGGCGGCCGGATGCGCTACGAAGGCCCGCTCGACGGACTGACCGCACGCGGACGCAGCCTCGAGGACGCCTTCCTCGAACTCGTCTCCGGACAGTCCGTGCCGGTGTCCGGGGGGCACCCCGGACCCACGGCCCCCGTCGCCCCCGCAA
>NZ_JAAAXQ010000050.1 GCF_009916105.1 Streptomyces sp. GC420
GCCCCCGTCCACCCCCGGGGCCGCCTGCGGCGTCAGGCAGAAGAGGCCACGCCCCAGTGTCCGGCCACCGCGGGCGGGCGGCCCGGCAGGGCCGGTTCCGCACGGACGGTCTTGCCGACCGGCACCCGGTCGAACACGTTCAAGAGCAGCTACAGGCCGCTCGGGCGACAGCTGTGTCGAGGTGGCCACGACCTCCGAGGCCGTCCACGTCCGCGGCTCCGAGGTCGAGCGGAGCCCCCAGCTCGCCCTCTCCCCCGCTTCCTGGACGGAGTTCGTCTCCTTCGCCGCCGGGTCCTGACCGGCACACCGCGAAAGCGCCCCGGGCGTACCGGTCCAGGACCAGGTCGGGACCATGTCCGGTTCCGGTTCCGGGGCGCTCTCGTCGTGCCGGGGCCGGCAGGCCCCTGGGCGGGGCGGCGTCAGGCCAGCAGGTCCGCCATCCAGGCCTCGACCTCGTCCGCCTGCCGGGGCAGTGCGGCGGAGAGGTTCTCGTTGCCGTCCTCCGTGACGAGGATGTCGTCCTCGATGCGGACGCCTATGCCCCGGTACCCCTCGGGCACGGTCAGGTCCTCGGGCTGGAAGTACAGGCCGGGCTCGACCGTGAGCACCATGCCGGGCTCCAGCGTGCCGTCGACGTACATCTCGGTGCGCGCCGCGGCGCAGTCGTGGACGTCGATGCCGAGCATGTGGCCGGTGCCGTGCATGGTCCAGCGTCGCTGGAGGCCGAGTTCGAGGACCTTCTCCACGTCCATGTCGCCGAACAGGCCCCACTCGACGAGCCGTTCGGCGAGCACGCGCTGTGCGGCCCTGTGGAAGTCCCCGTAGTGGGCGCCCGGTTTCACGGCCGCCATCCCCGCCTCCTGCGCGTCGTACACCGCGTCGTAGATCTTTCGCTGGAGCGGCGTGAAGCGGCCGTCGATCGGCAGGGTGCGGGTGAGGTCGGCGGTGTAGAGGTTGCGGGTCTCCACACCGGCGTCGAGGAGGAGGAGTTCCCCGGGGCGTACCGCGCCGTCGTTGCGGACCCAGTGGATCGTGGTGGCGTGCGGGCCGGCGGCGCAGATCGTGCCGTAGCCGACGGCGTTGCCCTCGACGCGGGCGCGCAGGAAGAACGTTCCCTCGATGTAGCGCTCCGACGTGGCCTGCGCCTTGTCGAGGGTGCGGACGACGTCCTCGAAGCCGCGGATGGTGGCCTCGCAGGCGAAGCGGAGTTCGGCGATCTCGAAGTCGTCCTTGATCCTGCGCATTTCGGAGAGGAAGACGCGCAGTTCCTCGTCCCGCTCGGCGGTCACCTTGTCGTGCAGGGCGGCCTCGACGCCGGTGTCGTGGCCGCGCAGGACACGGACCGGCCCTGTGGCCCGACCGAGCTCGTCGGCCAGCTTGCGGACGTCCTTGCAGGGCAGGCCGAGGAGCCGCGCGTTCTCGGCGAGGCTGTTGCGCCGGCCGTCCCACAGCTCGCCCTGGCCGGAGAGCCAGAACTCGCCGTTCTCGCGGTCGGACCGCGGCAGCAGGTACGCGGTGGCCTCGTGGTCGCCGTCCTCGGTGGGTTCCAGCACCAGGACGCCGTCCCTGGTCTGGTCGCCCGTCAGGTAGGCGTACTCGGAGGAGGGGCGGAAGGGGTAGTCCGTGTCGTTGGAACGGATCTTCAGGTTGCCGGCGGGGATCACCAGGCGTTCGCCGGGGAAGCGGGCGGAGAGTTCGGCGCGGCGGCGGGCGGTGTGCGCGGCCTGCGGGATGGGGTCGAGGTCGTGCCGCTCGGTGTCGGCCCAGCCCTGCCTCATGTTCTCGGCGAGTTCGTCGCTCACACCCCGCTCGAGGCCGTTCTTGCGCTGCTTGATGGTCTCGCTGTTCTCGCCCTCGGTGCTCTCCGGCTTCTGGCCGGGCTCCTGGCCCTCGGACGTCCGCTCGGTCACGCTGCCTCCTGAATCGGGGTCGGTCAAGACTGCCTTCCGCGTCGCATGCGGGCGGCAGCCATCGTAGGGGCGGACGAGTACGGGTCTGGTCTCAGTCCGTGAGATGTGGCCGTATCAGGCCGTATGCCGCTCCTGGGCCCGCAGCCGCCCCGCGCACACATTCCGGCGATATTGCCTCAGCGCCCCGTGACCTACCAGGATAATTCAGGACGTGAATTGCGTGGCGCGCGAATCATTCAAACGGCGCCAGTCCGGAGAAGTCGGCCACCGGCACAACCGGCAACGGGTGCAAAACATCCGGAATTTCGACCTCCAGCCTTCCGTGAACGCGCTTTTCGGCCAACCGCCGACTCGTGTTCGGGTATTGACAGCCTGTAGCGGCACACCTAGCATGCCAACTGCTGTAGGGGGCACATGGCACGGGGGGCGGCACAGCCGGTGAAAGAAATCATGGCGCCCTGATGTGTGATGGCACTGGGTTTTCCGACGCCAGACCGTCGGGAATTTTCTGGTAAGCCATTCTGCACTGACGGGAGCATTGTGTCCGAAAGTACATCCGGGGCGAATTCAGGACTCCGGTCCTATTGGCGATTACTGCGGGCGCCCGGCGCCGCGGCGCTGGCCTTCTGGGGGATGGTCGGCCGATTCCCGATCGCCATGCGGTCCATCGCCTGTCTGATGATGATCTCCGCGCTCACCGGGTCACTGGCGGACGCGGGGACGGTGGCGGCGGCGATGCTGGTCTCCCAGGGCGTTGCCAGCCCTGTGCTCGGCCGGCTGGCCGACCGGCACAGCCAGCGGCGGGTGCTGCTCACCGCCTGTCTGGCCCACGCCGTGGGGATGTCGCTGCTGCTGGTGTCGATCCTCCTCAGGGCCCCGCTGCTGCTGCTGGTCGTCGCGGCGGTGGCCGCCGGCTGCACCTCGGTCTCCTTCACCTCGTTCATGCGCGCGCGGTGGGCGACGATGGTCGACCAGGGAGCCCTGCGGACGGCCTACGCCATGGAATCCATGCTGGACGACACGATCTTCCTGCTCGGGCCCCTGGTGGTCACCGTGCTGGCGTCCGCGGTGCACCCGTCCGCGGGCCTGGTCGCCTGCCTGCTGCTGACCACCGTCGGCTCCGTCGCCGTCGCCCTGCACCGCCGGTCCGAGCCGGCGTCCGAACCGACGCCGGGCCACAGCCCCAAGCGGGCGATCACGGTGCCCGGCGTCTGGGTGCTGACGATCGCCTACGCCGGGATGGGCTTCCAGTTCGGCGCCGTCGACGTCACGATGATCGCGTTCGCCGGGGAGCAGTCGTCCCCCGGGCTCGCCGGCGTGTTCCTGTCGCTGATCGCGGTGGGCAGCATGATCGCCGGCGTGACCTACGGCGCCGTGAACTGGCGCCTCCCCCAGGCGCGGCTACTCTCCGTCACCACCTTCCTGCTGACCCTCGGCGTGGTCCCCCTGGCCTTCGTCGACTCCTCCCTCGTGATGGCCTTCTTCGCCGTCGTCGCGGGCATCGCGATCTCCCCCGCGCTGATCGCGGGCAGCACCCTGCTGGAGTCGGTGGCCCCCAAGGGCTCCCTCTCGGAGGCGTTCTCCTGGCTCACCAGCGCCGGGGCCCTCGGCATCGGCTCGGGCACGGCCGCGGGCGGGGCCCTGGCCGACCTGGGCAGTTCCGCGTACGCGGCATGGGCGGGGGTCGGTGGCGGACTGGTCGCCCTGGGACTGAGCCTCGCGGGGCAGCGGGCTCTGCGGAAGGGGAAAGAGGATCCGCAGCCGACTTCGGAAATGGCCGTACTAGAACAATGAGGGCAGAGTTGTGAGCACAGCACATCCTGCGTCCGAACGGGACGGTACGGGGGGCCTACCGGTTCCCCGCATCTCGTTCGCCGAGTTCATGGCCTTCGGGCGGGAGGCCCTCATCCGGGCCGACGTCCCGGTGGTGATCACACTGCCGAAGGGCACGGAGGGTCTCGGCAGGGAAGGCGTCGCCGAGCGCCTCGGAAACATGAGGGTGACCCTGTTCACCGAGCCGAGCGACAAGCGGAACTCGGAGCGTTGGACCACCCGGGAGATCCCGCTCCGCGAGTTCTTCGAGGACGACCGCTACCAGACCGACCCGGGCACGTGGAACCGGATCGTGTCGAACATCCGCAACAGCCCCGCCGACGTCAACGCGATCCTCGGCTTCGACGCGGGCAGGCTGTTCGACTACCGGCGCTCCATGAACGCGGCGAACCTGTGGATCAGCCACCGCGGAGTGTTCACCCAGAGCCACTTCGACGAGCTGGAGAACTTCAACGTCGCCCTGGAGGGCCGCAAACGGTTCGTCCTGGCGCCCCCGGGGTTCTGGGAGTACTACCCCAGGTCCCTGAAGCGGGGATTCGGCGACAAGTCGCAGGTCTTCGACTTCGACGACGTGGACTGGGCGCGCTACCCCAGGCTCGCGTCCAAGCTGGCCCAGCGCCGCGAACTGATTCTGGAACCGGGGCAGATGCTCTACCTGCCGCTCGGCTGGTGGCACCAGGCCGAGTCGCTGGACGAGATGAACATCAACATGAACTTCTGGCTGCGCGACCCGAAGATCCTGCGCAGGCCGTACGTGCTCGGCGTGGCGCTCTACACGGCCGTGTACCGCAAGCTCAGGGGCGTCTACAACTACGAGCCCGCGGAGGCGGCGTCATGACGGAGCGCAAGGCCATCACCCCGGCGCACCGGTACCGCAACAACGACAAGCTGATCGGTATCGGCAACGAGTTCTGGGACATGTCCGAGCGCAACGGACTGGCCGGCATCGTGGCGGACCTCGACGGGGGCGTACTGCGCACCACGGAGGGTCATGAGTTCATCGGCGAGGGCCATGAGTTCGTGAACTTCAGCTGCTGCTCCTACCTGGACCTCGACTCCCACCCCAAGGTCATCGAGGGCGGCATCGACGCGATGCGCCGCTACGGCGTGCTGGACCACTGCATAGCCCGCAGCCGGGTGCAGATCCCCGCCATGCTGGAACTGGAGACGTCCCTGGGCGAGTTGTTCGGCGCCCACGTCGTCTGCTCCATCGCCGCCAGCACCGCGACCTTCGGACTGCTCCCGCTGATCGCCTCGGGGCATCTGGGCAACGGCACGCGGCCGTTGATGATCTTCGACAAGAACGCCCACGTCTCGATGGCCAACCTCAAACCGGTGTGTGCCGACGAGACGGAGGTCGTCACCTCGCCGCACCACGACCTCGACTTCATCGAGGACGCCTGCAAGAAGTACGCCCGGGTCGCCTACGTCTGCGACGGCAGCGACAGCCTCGGCGGATACGCCCCGGTCAAGGAACTGGCCGAGCTCCAGGACAAGTACGGCCTGCTCGTCTACTACGACGACTCCCACTCGCTGTCCGCGTACGGGGAACGGGGCATCGGCTACGTCCGCTCGCACAGCCCGGTGCTGGACGAGCGGACCATCGTGGTGGTGACCCTGAACAAGGCGTTCGGCACCAGCGGCGCGGCGATCGTCCTCGACGGGTACTCCAAGGAGACGCTGCGCGTCATCGAGCGCTTCGGCGGCGCCCTGAACTACTCCCAGCTGCTGAACACCGCCGCGGTCGGCGCCGGCCTCGCGTCGGCGGAGATCCACCGGACCGCCGAGCTGACCACGCTGCAGAACCGGCTCTACGCCAACATCGCCCTCTTCGACTCGCTCGTCGAGACAGAGCAGGCCGGAAGCACCTACCCGATCCGGCTCGTGCCGATGAGCGACTCGACGGTGATCGAGGCGGGCCGCCGTGTCTTCGAGGCCGGGTTCTACGTCTCCCCGGTGTTCTTCCCGATCGTCGCGCGCGGCACCGCGGGCCTGCGGGTGATGCTCCGCGCGGGCCAGACCGAGGAGCAGGTCCGCGCGCTGTGCGCGGTGCTCGCCGAGGTGGGCGCCCGGCAGGCGGCCCCGCTTGGTCCGGAGGCGGCCCGATGACGGACAGCGTCAGAGCGATCCCGCGCAGCATCCTCTACACACCCGCGCTGTCGGCGGACTGGGTGGTGAAGGCCTGGTCCTACGACGCGGACGTCCACCTGATCGACCTGGAGGACGCGGTCCCGCACCGGCGGAAGGACGCGGCACGGTCGGTGTGCCGTGCCGCGCTGGAGAAGGCGCCGGAGCCGGCGAACATCGCCGTACGTGTCAACCCGCTGGGCACCATCGACGCGGTGCACGACCTGGCGATGCTCACCGAGTGCGCCGTGCGGCCCGGCCTGGTCGTGATGACGATGGTGGAGTCCGCGGTCGAGGTGCGTCTGATGCGCGACACCCTCGCCTCGGCCGGGGCGCACCCGGAGATCTACGTGACGCTGGAGACGCCGGCCGCCGTCGCCGGCGTCGACGCGATCGCCGCGGCCGCCGACGGGCTGATCCTCGGCTCGGCGGACCTGGCCACCGCCCTGGGCATCGAAATCACCTGGGCGGGCCTGCTCGGGGCCCGGCAGGCGATGTCCCTGGCCTGCGCGCGGCACGGCGCCGCCTGCATCGACACCGCCAACTTCCGGCTCTCAGAGCCCGAGGCCCTGGCGGAGGAGATCGTCCGGGTCCGCGAACTGGGCTTCCACGGCAAGGTGACGGTGCATCCCGGCGAACTGGACGCGATCAACCGGGCCCTGCGGCCCGACCGGGACCGCCTGCGTCACGCCCGGCGCGTCACCGAGGCCGTACGGGCAGCGGACGGCGGCATCGCCGTACTGGACGGGAACATGGTCGGCCCGCCGTTCGCCCGGCTGGCCCGCGCGACGGTGTCGCTCGGGGAGGCGTGGGCCGAGCGGTTCGGCGGGAACGGCACCGGTGAGGGCCGCAACGGCGGGAGCGGCGCGGACGGCGAGCAGTGGGCGGACGCGAAGGCCGAGGACGGCACGGACGGCGGGAGCGGCGCGGACGGCGAGCAGTGGGCGGACGCGAAGGCCGAGGACGGCGGGGAGGCGGGACATGGCCCTCGCTGAGGACATCACCGCCGCCGGCCCGGACACCGTCCCGCCCCTCACCGTCGCCGTCATCGGCACCGGGGCCATCGGCCAGGACCTGGTCGGCAAGATCCACCGCTCCCCCGTCCTGGAGGTCGGCCTCGTGGCGGGGCGCAACCCCGAGTCCGCGGGCCTGCGGCACGCGGCCCGGCTCGGCTGCCCCACCACGGCGGGCGGGATCGACGCGATCCTCGCCGCCCCGCGTCCTTTCGACGTGGTGTTCGACGCCACCAACGCGATGTCGCACGCCGAGCACTGGCGGCTGCTCGAACCGCTGGGGACGCTCTTGATCGACCTGACTCCCAGCCGGACCGGGCAGATGGTGGTGCCGACCGTGACCGGCACGCCGGCCGGGCGCAACATCAGCCTGATCAGCTGCGGCGGGCAGGCCTCGGTCCCGGTCGCGCACGCGCTCGCGGGCCGCTTCGAGGTCGAGTACATCGAGGTCGTCTCCACGGTCGCCAGCACCGTCGCGGGCCGGGCGACCAGGCTCAACCTCGACGAGTACGTGGCGACGACCCAGCACGCCGTCACCGCGTTCTCGGGGGTGCGTGACACCAAGGCGATCCTCAACATCAGCCCGGCGGTACCGCCGGCGGGCTTCCGTACGGCCGTGCACGCGGTCGTCCCCGGGGCCGCGGCCGCCGCCGGGGAGGTGCGCGCCGTGGTCGCCGAGGCGGCCGGGCGGGTGCGTGCGTTCGCGCCCGGCTACGAGGTCGTCGCCTGCGCCGTGACCGGCGACCGGGTCGTCGTCTCCCTCGAAGTCACCGCGCACAGCGACGTGCTGCCCGGGTACGCCGGGAACCTGGACATCATCGACTCGGCCGCCGTCCTGGTCGCCGAGCAGCACGCGGCCCGGCTCGCCACGGCCGCCCGGACGGGGGTGGCACGGTGAACGCGGTGGTCGTCCACGACCCGACGCTGCGCGACGGCCAGCACGCGGTACGGCACCAGCTCGGCGCGGCGGCGCTGCGCGGCTACGCGGAGGCGGCCGACGCTGCAGGCGTCCCCGTGGTCGAAGTGGGTCACGGCAACGGCCTCGGCGCCTCCTCCCTCCAGGTGGGGCGGGCCGCCGTCAGCGACGACGTGATGCTGTCGACCGTGCGGGAGGCCCTGCGGCACAGCCGCATGGGCGTGTTCATGCTGCCCGGCTGGGGCACCTCCGACGACCTGCGCAAGGCCGTCGCGCACGGCGCCGACGTGATCCGCATCGGCGTGCACTGCACCGAGGCCTCGCTGGCCGAGCGCCATCTCGGCCTCCTGCGGGAGGAGGGTGCCGAGGCGCACTGCGTGCTGATGATGAGTCATATGGCGACTCCGGCGGAGCTGGCCGAGCAGGCCGGACGCGTCGTCGGGTACGGGGCGCAGGCGGTCGGCATCATGGACTCCGCGGGCCACTTCCTGCCCGGGGACGTCACCGAGCGGATCGGCGCGATCACCGGAGCCGTCGACGTACCGGTGATCTTCCACGGCCACAACAACCTCGGCATGGCCGTCGCCAACTCGGTGGCGGCCGCGGAGGCGGGCGCCGGGATCATCGACGGCTGTGCGCGCGGCTTCGGCGCGGGGGCGGGCAACACCCAGCTTGAGGTGCTGGTGCCGGTCCTCGAACGCACCGGCTTCCGGACCGGCATCGACCTGTACGCACTGCTGGACGCCGCCGAGTTCGCCGAACGGGAGCTGATGCCCGCGCCGCCGGTCACCGGCTCGCTGAGCATCGTCAGCGGCATGGCCGGGGTGTTCTCCGGGTTCAAGCACCAGGTGCTCGACCTGGCCGGGCGGGCCGGGGTCGATCCGCGCGACGTGTTCTTCGAACTCGGCAGGCGCCAGGCCATCGCCGGGCAGGAGGATCTGATCGTCGACGTGGTGGCCGAGCTGAGCGCCCGTGCCGGCACGCCGAGGGCCGCCGTATGACGGGGATCAGCGGGACCGCCACCGGGCCCACCGCGCCGACCGCGCCGACCGCGCCGGTGATGATCGGGGCCGCGGACATGGCGGGCACGGAGCGCCTGCTGCGGGTGATCGACACGCTGGCCGAGGTGTTCGCCGACCTGTCGGCGGGCCGTACCCGGTCCCCGGCACGGACGATCATCGGGCACGGCGACCCCGGCGGGCACGGCTCTCAGCGGGAGCTGCTCGCCGGGACGGCGGTCTGGGAGCGGCACGGCGTGGGCAGCGTCAAGATCACCACGCTCACCCCGGACAACCCCGGGCGCGGACTGCCGCTGATCCACGGCGTCGTCGTGCTGACCGACCTGGAGACCGGGCGCATCACCGCGCTGCTGGACGGCGCCGAGCTGACCGCCGTACGCACGGGTGCGGTCGCCGCTCTGGCGACCCGCCTGTGCGCGCCCGAGGACGCGGGGGACCTGGCCGTGCTCGGCGCCGGAGTGCAGGCACGGGCGCTGGTGCGGGCCGTGTCCGCCGTACGCCCGGTCCGGTCGGTCCGCGTGTACTCCCGCACCCGGGACCGCGCGGAAGTCTTCGCGCGGTGGGTCCGCGACACTGCGGACCGCCCGGTCCGGGTCACGGTGTGCGGCACGGCGAAGGATGCCGTCACGGACGCCGAGGTCATCTGTACGGCCACCTCGACCGGCGACCGTACGCCGCTGGTGGCCGCCGACTGGGTGGCCGCCGGGGCCCACGTCAACGTGATCGGCGGCACCCACGAGGACGCGGTCGAGGTCGAACCGGCCCTGCTGGCGGACGCGTTCGTCGTCGTGGAGGAACGGTCGGCCGCGGTCGCGGAGGCGGGCGAGGTGCGGGCCGCACTGTCCGGCGGCCTGCTCACCGAGGACGCGCTGCACGAACTGGGCTCCCTGGCCGGCGGTCCGCGCCAGGCGGACCACCGTACGTCGGTGTTCCGCGGCGTCGGCCTGGCCATCGAGGACACGGCCGCCGCGGCGGCCCTGAGCACACCCCCGCCGCCCGCGCCGCCCGGACGCTGAACACGGCGAAGGTCCCCGTACTCGGTGAGTACGGGGACCTTCGTATGGAGCGCCCGGCAGGCCTTGCACCTACATTTCCCGCCGGCTGGCGGGCGTCTTTCCTTGGACCACAGACGCGCGACTTCCGTGCCGTGTGCTGCGCACCGAAGTAGTGATGATCATACAGACCTTGCGCCCTCGGGCCAACTCGCGCGGGGCACGGCGTCCGTCTCATGCAAGGGCGAGATCACCGATACGCTCACCAGTCTGTTCACGCCGGCGTCCGGGCCGTGCGGGACGCGTCCGCGGCCCCGGACATCGGCGTCGAGTTCCGGGGAGGGACATGCGTACAAGGGTTGTTTGGGGTGCCGCGGTCGTGGCGGGGATAACGGGCCTGGCTACGGCAACGGTGGCTCATGCCGAGGGCCGGGGGGACATCCGGGTGGTCAAGACCGTGGTGGACAACGGCACCAACGTCGTCGTGGGAACGACCAACCCGGTCCGGTTCCCGGTCGAGATGACCATCAAGGACGACTCCGGGGTCAAGGGGGTGACCCGTATCTCCGCCTTCTCCGTGAACAACGGAAGCGGTGACCCGGAGTGGCTCGGGACCGAGTGCGAGAAGGTGTCCGCGACGACGTCGGTGTGCACGGCGACGGGGGAGTTCGCCGCGACCTACTTCACGGACAACGGCGGCAACGCCTCCGCCGGTTGGTACCAGGTCAACGCCACGGTAAAGGCGAACGACGGCGACTACTGGATCTCGGACAACATCGCCCGGTTCAAGGTCAAGCGGGCCTCCCGGCTGAGCACCGACGCGAGTCCCGAGCCGGTCGCCAGGGGCGGCACGCTCACCGTGACGGGTGCGCTGACCCGGGCGAACTGGGAGACCCGCAAGTACCACGGATACACGGGCCAGCAGGTCAAGCTGCAGTTCAAGAAGTCCGGAACCTCGTCCTACGCCACCGTCAAGACGGTGACCAGCGGCACGTCCGGCAAGCTCCGCACGACCGTCACCGCGAATGCGTCCGGTACCTGGCGCTGGTACTTCCCCGGGACCACCACCACCGCCCGGCGGATCTCGGCCGGTGACACCGTCACCCTGCGCTGACGGTCCCGCCGGCGGCCGGTGCCGGCCTCCGGTGGAACGAGGGGCCCCGGGCGCTGCCCGGGGCCCCGTACCCGGCCCACCAGGCCGTCCGCGTCAACCCGTCTCGCGGCAGCGGACCATGAAGGAGCGCTCGAAGACGATGACCGTCTCGCCGGTCGACTTCGAGCCGGTCGTCTCCACCGTGATGATCCCCTGTCCCGGCCGGGACTTGGACAGCCGCTTGGCGAGGATCCGGCTCGTCGCGTAGAGCGTGTCGCCGACGAAGACGGGGTCCTTCAGCCGGACCTTGTCCCAGCCGAGGTTGGCCACCGCTCGCGCGGACAGTGCCTGCACGGTCATGCCGCCGACCAGGCACAGGGTGATGCCGCTGTTGACCAGGACCCGTCCGTACTCCGCTCCCTCCCCGTAGGCCCGGTCGAAGTGGAGCGGGTGCTGATTCATCGTCAGCAGGGTCAGCCAGGTGTTGTCGGTCTCGGTGATGGTCCTGCCCGGCCAGTGCCGGATCGTCATGCCGGGCTCGAAGTCCTCGTAGTCCCCGCCGTGCTCTTCGACGTACTCGTTGTCCCGGACGCGGCGCAGCGTCATGCGTCGATCTCCCGTGTGCGGTGGTTCGGAACGCACCGGCGCGCGGCCCCCGCAGGGCGGCGGCGCCGATGTGGCGGCAGCCCGCCCCCGGTTCCCCAGCCTATCGGCGCTCCACGCTTCAACTCCGCCGATTCCGGGGCTGGTTATATGCTGCACGGGTGATGGCGCCTGCGCGCGCCCCGTACCCACCCATGGCTTGGGAGATGGCGGATGAGCGTGCTCGAGGACGTCGGTGTCCATGCAGCCTCGGGGCACCCGTGGTTCGGCCGGCACCGGCTGGCGCCCGCGGCCCCCGCGCACACCATCCGCGAGATGCTGCACCACGAGATCCGGGACACCGGCTGGCCGCACCAGCCGCTGCTGCCCGCGGCGCCGATCGCGCTGCCGCGCGCGTCGTACGCCGAGCTGTTCCGCACCACCGCGGCCCTGCTCGACCTGGTGCGCCGTACCGCCCTGGAGACCGCGCCCACCACGCGGGGCAGGCTCGCGGCGTACAGCATGCCCGAGAGCGAGCACCAGCTGTTCGTGGAAGACCAGTTCGCCGAGGAGCGGTACGCGGACTGCGTGGTCCGGCCGGACGTCGTGATCGGGCCGGACGGGCCGCGGTTCCTGGAGTTCAACGTCAGCGGCGCCCTCGGCGGCGCGGTCGAGACGCACTGCCGCCTGGAGGTGTGGCGCAAGCTGTACGCCGACGGCTCCGGCAGGGTGCCGTTCGGCTGCCAGGACCCGTTCGCCGTGCGCACCGAGATGTTCCGGGACCTGTGCGCGGAGCTCGCGGTGGCGCCGCGGGTGGCCCTGGTGGGCAGCGCCCGCGACCAGGGAGGCGCCACCCGCTACTTCGACATGCAGGCCGACCACCTCAACAGCCGCGGAGTGACCGCGCGCTTCTTCGAGCCCGAGGACCTGCACGAGGCCTGGGACTGCCCGCCGCACCTGCGTTACCCGCTGGGACTGCGGGACTTCACCATCCCCGACTGGGCCGAACTGGGCATCGACACCGCCCCCGTGCAGGCCGCGCTGGACAACGGCTGCCTGCTGGTGGGCACCCAGACCTCGACGTTCCTGTCCAGCAAGCTGACCATGGGTCTGCTGTCGGAGGGGCGGCCGTGGATGAGCGCGGCCGAGCGGGCCCTGGTGGACACCTACCTGCCGTGGACGCGGGTTCTCTCCCACCGCTGGACGACACGGGGGGCACGGAAGGTCGACCTCGTCCCGTACACCGTGGACCACCGCGAGTCGCTGGTGCTCAAGGAGAGCATCGGGATGAGCGGCAAGCAGGTCGTCCTCGGCCGGGAGACGGACCGGGCGACGTGGGAGGCGGCGGTGACCGCGGCCGCCGACGCGGGCACCAGCATCGTGCAGGAGTTCGTGGCACCGCGCACGACCCGGCTGGCGATGATCGCCGACGGCGCGGACGAGCCGCACGACGCCGACGTCGCCCCGGTCTTCGGTCCGCTGCTGTTCGGCGGCCGCCCGGCGGGCATCTTCTCCCGCTTCTTCGGCGACGGCCGCTCCGGCATCGTCAGCATCCTGGGCACCGGCAGCTCCGACGACTGCGTGGTCACCGTCTGACGGTCGACGGCGGCGCCCGTACCGGGAGACGGGCGGCCGGCAGGGGGCCTGCCCGGGCGTCCCCGGCCCTCGGCGCATAGGCTTGTCATCGACGGCGCTGCGGCGGAGGCCTTGCCTCGACGGGCCCGGCCCCGGTGGTGACACCGTCTGCGGCGGGCCTGACGCACCCCCGAACGGCGACCAGGAAGAACGACCCATGAACCCACTCGCGAGCGAGACATCCGCCATCATCCGTACCGGCGTCATCATCCGTACGGGCGCGATCGAGCCGGAGGCCGGGGCGTGAGGATCTCGCAACGCGCGCAGGCCGTCACCCCGTTCTACGCGATGGAGTTCAGCAAGCACGCCGCCGCGCTGGAGGCCCAGGGGCACCACGTCGTCAAGCTCAGCCTCGGCGAGCCGGACTTCGGCGCACCCCCGGCCGTCCTGGACGCGATGCGCGAGGTCATGGACGGCAGGCCCGTGACCTACACGGCGGCGGTCGGGCTGCCCGAGCTCAGGAAGGCGATCGCACGCTTCTACCTGGACGAGCACGGCGTCGAGGTCGCCCCCTCCCGGATCATCGTCACCGCGGGCGCGTCGGCCGCCCTGCTGCTGGTCATCGCGGCGCTCGTCGACACGGGTGACGAGGTGCTGATCGCGGACCCGTCGTACCCCTGCAACCGCCAGCTCGCCGAGAGCTTCGGCGCGAAGGTCGGGCTCGTCCCCACCACCGCGGCGACCCGCTTCCAGCTGGACGCGGCGTCGGTGCGGTCGAGCTGGACGGATCGGACGCGCGGGGTCATGATCGCCACCCCGTCGAACCCGACGGGGACCTCCGTTCCGGCCGACGAACTGGCGGCGATCTGCGCGTACGCGCGCGAGCGCGGCGCGTGGCGCATCGTCGACGAGATCTACCTCAATCTGAGCGACCACGACGACCGGGGCCGGGCGCCGCTCAGCGCGCTGTCGCTCGACCCCGGCGCGATCGTCATCAACAGCTTCTCGAAGTACTTCGGCATGACCGGCTGGCGGCTCGGCTGGTGCGTCGTCCCGGAAGACCTCGTACCGGTGATGGAGCGCCTGGCCCAGAACTACTTCCTCTGCGCCTCCGCGCCCGCCCAGCATGCCGCTCTGACCTGCTTCACACCCGAGTCCCTCGCGGTCTGCGAAGCACGCCGCGCCGAGTTCGCCGAGCGGCGCGCGCTCGTGCTCGGGGGCCTGGTGCGGATCGGGCTGTCCGTTCCCGTGCCGCCCGACGGCGCGTTCTACGTCTACTTCGACGTCCGTGACACCGGGCTCACGTCCTGGGAGTTCTGCGAGCGGGCGCTCCAGGAGGCGCACGTCGCGCTCACTCCGGGCAGGGATTTCGGCGTTGCCACCGCCGAGACGCACGTGAGGCTCTCGTACGCGGCGTCGGCGGACGAGCTCCGCGAAGGGATCACCCGGCTCGGGAAGTTCGTGGCCTCGCTAGGCTGAGCCTCGCGCCGGACCACCCGCGGCCCGGCGTCACCGCGGGCCCGGCCCGGCGGGCGGGCACCACGGCGGGCCCGGCACCACGGCCGACGTCCGCCGCGGCCGGGCCTCCGGGCGCAGTGGGGCGGGGCGGCGAGGCGGCGGCGGCACGCCTCATCCGCCCCCTGCCCCGGTGACCGCGGCGTCGAGGAGAGGCCCGAGTTCGCGGGACACGGTCGTCAGGGCCCGGACGTCGCGCTCGGTGCGGGCGATGAGGATCGCCCCTTCCAGGGCGCTGATCATGAGGGTGGCCAGCGCTTCGGTCCGCTCCTCCGGGACGCCCATGTCCGACAGGGCGCCGGCCACCGAGCGGTTCCAGGTGGTGAAGGCGGCGGCAGTGGCCTCCCGGGTGGACGCGGTGGTCTCCGCGCAGTCCACCGTGGCGGCCGCGACGGGACAGCCGCCCGCGAAGCCCTCACTCCCGTACTCGTCGGTCCACTGGCGCACCATCTCGGCGAACAGGCCGCTGGGTGTCGGTTCGGGCAGCGCGGCGAGGAAGCGCGCGACGCGCTTGCCCGCGTACCGGCCCGCCCAGTCCACGGCCTCGTTGACGAGCTGCTCCTTGCCGCCGGGGAAGTAGTGCTGGAGCGAGCCGCGCGGGGCCCGGGCGTGGGCGGCGACCTCGCGCATGCCCGTGGAGGCGACCCCGTCGCGGCGGATCAGCTGGGCCGCGCTGAACACCATCCGCTCGCGCGGTCCGCGTCCTGGTGTCTCGGGTGTCTCCGACCCCGCCATGCCCGACCTCCACCACCGTCCGTGCGCTGTCCAGCTCCGCCGGCCCTTCGATCCTCACTCTATGACCGTCGTCATGGAACCGGCTACTATGACGGCTGTCATGATCCGTGCCTCCCTGCGGGCACCCGAAGGGGCCAGTCGGCAGGCAGGGACGGCAGCGGCTCGGGCCCGGCGCGGGCCGGAAACGGCGGTGCATCGTGTACGTGGGTTTCGTCGGCCTCGGAGTCATGGGGCAGCCCATGGCGCTCAACCTCGCCCGTGCCGGGACACCGCTCGTCGTCTGGAACCGCACCCCCGCCAGGTGCGAACCGCTGCGCGCCGCCGGGGCGGATGTCGCGGCGAGCGCCGCCGAGGTCTTCGAGCGGGCCGGCGTCGTGATCCTGATGCTGGCCGACGAGACGGCGACGGACGCGGTGCTGGGGCGCGGTACCCCGGACTTCGCCGCGCGCGTCGCCGGGTGCACCGTCGTCCACATGGGCACGACCTCGGCGGAGTACTCGGGCGGGCTGGAGGCCGATGTCCGCGCCGCGGGCGGGAGGTACGCCGAGGCCCCGGTCTCCGGGTCGCGGGTCCCTGCGGAGCAGGGGCAGTTGGTGGCGATGCTGGCGGGTGAGGAGCACGCGGCGCAGGACGTGCGGCCCCTGCTCGCCATCATCTGCCGGGAGACGTTCGACTGCGGCCCCGTGCCGAACGCCCTGCTGACGAAGCTCTCCGTGAACCTGTTCCTGATCACGCTGGTGACCGGTCTGACCGAGGCGTTCCACTTCGCCGGCCGGCACGGGCTCGACCTGCGCCGGTTCCTGGACGTCCTGGACGCGGGCCCGATGGCCAGCGCCGTCTCCCGCATGAAGGCGCCCAAGCTGCTGGCCAGGGACTTCGCCGTCCAGGCGGCGGCACAGGACGTCCTGAAGAACAACCGGCTGATCGCCGAAGCCGCCCGGAAGGCCGGCCTGGCCTCCCCTCTCCTCGACGTCTGCCACACCCTGTTCGACGAGACCGTGGCGCGGGGCCACGGCGGCGAGGACATGGTGGCCGTGCTCCGCGCACTGGAGGCACGGAGCGACGCCACCGGCCTCCCCGGCCCACCGCCCGCCGACCCGTCCCGCTGACGCTCCGCCGCGCGGCGGTCTCACCGTCGTGACGTCCGTGGCGCGCCGGGATACACGACTGTCGGGCACCACCGCCCCGGAGAGTGCCCGGCCAAGTCCTAGTCGGTGGGGAGTGAGAGGCCGGCGTAGACCTGGTTGAGAACCGTGGGGAGCAGGGCATTGGCCGTGGCCCTGCCGTCGGGCGACACGGTCAGGTTCGTCCAGACGACCAGCGTGACGTCGTTGTCCGGGTCGTGGCCGATGAAGGAGTTGAAGCCGGGGAGTTCACCGCCGTGGTAGTACATCGCGGCGTGCGGACCGAAGCGCTGGTGCGCGATGCCGTACCCGTACTTCTGCCCGTCGGGCGCGGCCGGGTCCTCCGCCTGCAGACTGTGGAGCCACTGCCGCTGGGTCGCGGGGTTGAGGACCTTGCCCGTCACCAGGGACCGGATCCAGGTGGCCATGTCGTCCGCGGCGGAGATGGCGCCCCCGGCGGCGGTGGCGTAGGAGGGGTTCTGGTGGGTGTAGTCCACCGGCTTGAGCCGTCCGGACCGGGCGGCCGCCTGCATGTCGGCGGGGTAGGGCCGGTCGACCAGTGCGTAGGCCGTTCCGCCGTACATGTAGCCGTGCGAGTAGGGGGTGGGGATGGACACGTCGGTGGCGCCGGGCAGCGAGGTCTCCGCCAGTCCGAGCGGGGCGAACAGCCGGTCCCGGAGCTGCTGGGCCAGCGGGCGTCCGCCCGCCTTCTCCGCGACGAGGCCCAGCAGCACGTAGTTGGTGTTGCTGTACTCGTAGGAGGTGCCGGGTGCGAAGTTCGGCGGGCGCCGGAACGCGATGTCGAGCATCTCCTGGGGTGTGCGGGCCTTCTCCGGGTCGGCGTCCAGGGCCGCCGCGAGTTCGGGCGCGCTGGTGTAGTTGTAGAGTCCGCTGCGCATCTTCAGCAGCTCGGCGATGGTGATGTGTTCGCCGTTGGGCACTCCGGGAACATAGTCGGACACCGGGTCGCTCAGCCGGAGTCTGCCGTCCTGGGCAAGGAGGTTGATCAGCGCCGAGGTCATCGTCTTGGTGTTGGAGGCGATCCGGAAGTGGTCTCCCGTGGTGGGCGGTTCGGCCGTGCCCAACTCGGTTGTGCCGGCGGTCGCCCGGAACGTTCCCTGCGGGGTGCGGAGCAGGACCACCGCGCCGGGAACCATGAGCTTCTTCGCCGCGCGCTCCACGGCGGACTGCAACGCGGCCGGATCGATGGACTTCAGCGCCGACCCGGTGGGTTCGCAAGCACTCGCTGTCGCCGCAGGTGCGGCCGACACGGCCGCAGGGGCCGTGGCACCCGCCTCCGAGGGCAGGGCGCCGGTGATCAGCAGGGCGGCGCATGGTGCCACCAGGGCGATACGGCTTCGGGCGGTGCGGCTTCGGGCGGTGCGCCCTGCCCTGGAACCGGCTCCCGCCCGGCGCGCACGGTCCGGGGCGTCGTCGTCCGGTCGCGAGTTCCTCATGCCGGCATCACTGCCCTCGCACTCGGCGGTCCGGTACCGCGGCCAGAGTGCTGCGATAGGTAATGCGACCACAGTCGCTCAAAACGGCATAATCGCTACCATTTTATCATCCTTCGATGAGCCGGAGAGGTTGAGCGCCCCTGGGCCCCGTCCGGACGGTCACATGATCGCCCGGACATGCCCTGCGTTCGTGATCCTGCCCGGTGGGACGTACCGCCCGCGGGATCGGAACGGGGCGCTCCGTGCCGCGCGGGCGGATGCTCGCACGATCGGTCAGACCACCACACGCCCGAGGAAGTCGCCCCAGGCGGAAGGGGATACGGCGAACCGGGGGCCGTCCTTCTCCTTGGAGTCGCGTACGTGCACGGCTCCCGGAGCGTGCGCGACCTCCACGCAGTCGTCGCCCTCGGATCCGCTGTAGCTGCTCTTGAACCAGTCCAGCTCGTCGACGGTGCTCATAGCGCTCCTCGCATCCTCTGCAACAACTCCACCGAGTCCGCCGGGGACAAGGCCTGCGAGCGCATCTTGGCATAGCGCATCTGCATCACGCTCACTGCTTCCCGGTCGGAAACCAGCTGCCCGGTCTTCTGCCCCTCCGAGTACCCGAGCCACTGGCGCTCCGGGGTCTCCAGGAGCCGCATCGGTCCGTCCGTGCCCGCGTGGTGGGGCTGCCGCTGCGGCATGATCTGGAGCTCCACGTTCCACAGCTCGGTGCAGTCGAGGAGGTGGCCGAGCAGCTCGCGGGTGACCTCCTCGCCTCCCGTGTGCCGCAGCAGCACGGACTCCTCGACGATGAAGCTGAACGCGATCGGCGGCTCCCGGCGCAGCAGGTCCTGCCGCGCCCGCCGCGCCGCGATCCGCTGCTCCAACTGCTCCTGGGTGGGCGGGGGCGGCACGTTGAGCATCACCGCCCGCGTGTACGCCTCGGTCTGGAGCAGCCCCGGCACCACCCGGCACTCGTACGTGCACAGCCCGACCGCGGTCTCCTCCAGCTGCGCCCACTCCCGGAACCAGACCGCCAGGCCCCGCTGCCGCCCCACGTGCCGGGCCATGGCCCGCAGCACCCCGAACGCCTCCAGCGCCTCCTCCGCCCGCTCGACGAACTGGGCGGTCGGCATCCGTCTCCCCTGCTCGACCGAAGCGACCGAGGCATGCGAGTAGTTGAGCCGCTCGGCGAGCTGCTCCTGGGTCAGCAGGGCCCGCTCCCGGAACACCTTCAAAGCCGCACCGAACGTCCTGAGAGTGTCGGACGATTCGAGCGGGCTGCCGTTCGCCATGGACGACCCCCTTGTCGCGCTTGTGGCACACCTTCCTGCCACAACAACGGCGGGGTGGCCGGGCGCGGTTACGCGCCGAGCCCGGCGGGAGCCCGTACAGGCCGTCGTGTACGGGTCCGCGTCGCTACGGCGACCGGGCTCCGCGCAGCGGGACCTGGGAGCCGGAGCCGCCCACCAGAGTTCCGACGGCCGGTGCCGTGCCTCGCCCCGAGGCTTCGCTTCTGATGGCTCTGTCAGAGGTAGCGCGTAAATTCCGCTCATGCCCGAGCCCTTGAGCGAAGGTCTCAGACCACTGCTGAACGACCTGCCGCCTGGCAAGCTGCTGGGGTCGTGTCATGCCCCGCATCCGGTGGTGTGGATGAGCGACAAACCTGTCATGGACGCAGCCGACCGGTGGAAGCGGCTGTACACGCGCCGTTCCGAGACCGGCCTGTACCCGCTTCTCCTCGAGTACCCCGACGACTGCGTCGAGCCTGTGGGTGACTACGGGGATGCCGCTGACGCCGCCTCGTACTTCCGGAGCGAGTGGACGGCCGGTGCGTGGCCGCCTTTCGAGGAGTGGCCGGGCCTCGCGACCCCTGCCGCAGCGGCGACCGACGCCGACGTGTGCGCAGCGTCGCTGGCGACCGCGGTCGCCAGCGACGGCAGGGCCCGATGTCTCGCCCTCGTCCAGGTCGCGCGCGGTGCCGATGCGCCCGCTGCCCTGAGCTGGCGCGGTATGGCGAATCACATGGATGCACAGGAGTTGTCGGCGGTGCTGCGATCCTGGGAGGACCGATTCGGCCTCCGTGTGGTGGGCTTCGGGCACGGAAGCCTGTATGTCTCGGTTGCCGCTCCGCCGACCGATGTCCACCAGGCCCGGGTCCTCGCTGCGGAGCACTACCTGGCCTGCCCGGACATCTTCTACGAGTTGCCCGAGCTGGACTGGTCCACCTACCACGAAGAGCTCATGAAGTGCCACGAGTGGCGGTTCTGGTGGGACTGAGGGTCCCGTTTCAGGCGAGGCCGCCGTGGCGGATGAGCGCGGCCGTGCCCGCGAAGGCTCGTCATACCGATCCAACGCCGGGTCCGGCGGGAGCCCGTACAAGCCGGGGTGTACGGGCGCGGGCGGCGTGCACGGGCACGGGCGGTCGTGTACGGGCCGCGGTTCGCTGGGCGGCGTCCGGACGACGTTGTCAGTGGCATGGGCTTGGATGGATTCATGACCGTTCACGAGCTTGCGGCCGCCCTTCAGGACATCCCGGCCCTGCGGGACCTGTGCCGTTCCATCGCCACGGCCGAGGCCGTGCTGAATCCGGGCGACTACAGGTACTACTCCTTCGACGCACACTGGTCGGAGACCGACTCGGCCTTCTCGATGCGGAACGGCAGCGGGGACGAGTTCGACGTCATCTTTTCTCCTCCCGGCGCGTACATACGCGGCTTCGACCACGAGTCGCCCATGAGTCCGTACGCCGACGACGCGGTCTGGCCCGGCGTGCTCGACTCAGTGCCCGACGTCTTCCGGGCCCAGGTGGAAGAGCCGGCCTTCATGGACCACGGAATGCCATGCGTCACCTTCTGCCTGTGGCGCGAGACCGGTGACACGCGGTGGCACACCGGTCGTATCGACTTCCCCAGCGGCTACTCGGACCCCGACGGCTCCCGCTGGATGTCCGACCTGCTGGTCGATCCCACTCCCGAGGCATTCCAGTCGTTCGCCGAGGATTACTACGAGTGCCCCGTGGACCTCGACGCCGTCCGCCACGTCTATGCCGGACGGCCGCTGACGCCCGAGATCGTGGCCCGTCTGAATCCCGCCGCCTCCTTCACGGCCGTCTCGAAGGAGGCGGAGCAAACGGGTTACCCGATCTGACTCTCCCCGGCCGTCGTCCCGGCCTCTCCTGCTGCCCCTGCCGGCGCCCGTATCTCGGCCGGTGCGCGCCGTGGCCGGGACCGGAGGGCTGCGGGGCGAAGCGGGGAAAACAACCGGACGGGTGCTCGAAGGTGTGGTCGGATCGGTCCCGGACGCCCGTCGGAGACCGCGAAGGCGGCTCCGCCCGACAGACGCAGACACAGAGGACACGGAGACACGATGAGCATGGCCCCGGGGACGGACACGCACGTGCCCGCACCGCACGTTGCCGACAGCCACGATCTGATCCGCGTGCAGGGCGCGCGCGAGAACAACCTCAAGGACGTCAGCGTCGAGATCCCGAAGCGCCGGCTGACGGTGTTCACCGGAGTGTCCGGCTCGGGCAAGAGCTCGCTGGTGTTCGGCACGATCGCCGCGGAGTCGCAGCGGCTGATCAACGAGACCTACAGCACCTTCGTGCAGAACTTCATGCCGACCCTGGCGCGGCCGGAGGTCGACCTGCTGGAGGGGCTGACGACGGCGATCATCATCGACCAGGAGCGGATGGGCGCCAACTCCCGCTCCACCGTCGGCACCGCCACCGACGCCAACGCCATGCTGCGGATCGTCTTCAGCCGGCTCGGCGAGCCGAGTGCCGGGCCGTCGTTCCACTACAGCTTCAACGTGCCCGCCGGCGCCTGCCCGCGCTGCGAGGGCATGGGCAGCGTGACCGACATCGACCTGACCCAGCTCTACGACGAGGACAAGTCGCTCGCCGAGGGCGCGATCACCGTCCCCAACTACACCGCCGACGGCTGGATGGTGCGGACCTTCACCGCGTCGGGGTTCCTCGACCCGGACAAGCCGATCCGCGACTACACCGAGACCGAGTTGCACGACTTCCTGCACCGCGAGCCGACCAAGGTGAAGGTCGAGAGCCTCAACCTGACCTATGAAGGGCTGGTCCCCCGGGTACGGAAGTCGTTCCTCTCCAAGGACCGGGAGGCGCTGCAGCCGCACATCCGGGCGTTCGTGGACCGGGCGGTCACGTTCACCGCCTGTCCGGAGTGCGGCGGCAGCCGGCTGAACGAGGCCGCCCGCGCCTCGCGGATCAAGGGCATCAACATCGCCGACGCCTGCGCGATGCAGATCAGCGACCTCGCCGAATGGGTCCGCGGAATCGACGAGGTATCGGTGGCACCGCTGCTCGCCACGCTGCGGCAGACCCTCGACTCGTTCGTGGAGATCGGCCTGGGCTACCTGTCGCTCGGCCGGCCCTCGGGCACGCTGTCGGGCGGTGAGGCGCAGCGCACCAAGATGATCCGCCACCTCGGTTCCTCGCTCACCGACGTCACGTACGTCTTCGACGAGCCCACCACGGGTCTGCACCCTCATGACATCCAGCGGATGAACGACCTGCTGCTGCGGCTGCGGGACAAGGGCAACACGGTGCTCGTCGTGGAGCACAAGCCGGAGATGATCGCGATCGCCGACCACGTCGTCGACCTCGGCCCCGGCGCCGGTGCGGCGGGCGGCGCCGTCTGCTTCGAGGGCACCGTCGAGGGTCTGCGGTCCGGCGACACCCTCACCGGCCGCCATTTCGACACCCGGGCCGCCCTCAAGGAGACGGTGCGCAAGCCCACCGGCACGCTGGAGATCCGCGGCGCGACGGCGCACAACCTGCGCGACGTCGACGTCGACATCCCGCTCGGGGTGCTCGTCGCCGTCACCGGCGTCGCCGGATCCGGCAAGAGCTCGCTCGTGCACGGGTCGATCCCCGCCGGCGCGGGCGTGGTGTCGATCGACCAGGGCGCGATCCGCGGCTCGCGGCGGAGCAACCCCGCGACGTACACCGGGCTGCTCGACCCGATCCGCAAGGCGTTCGCCAAGGCCAACGGCGTGAAGCCGGCGCTGTTCAGCGCCAACTCCGAGGGCGCCTGCCCCAACTGCAACGGCGCCGGCGTCATCTACACCGACCTGGCGATGATGGCCGGCGTCGCCACCACCTGCGAGGAGTGCGCAGGGAAGCGGTTCCAGGCGTCGGTGCTGGACCACCGCTTCGGCGGCCGCGACATCAGCGAGGTGCTCGCGATGTCGGTGGACGAGGCAGCGGAGTTCTTCGGCTCCGGCGAGGCGCGCACGCCTGCCGCGCACCGCATCCTCGACCGGCTCGCCGACGTCGGACTCGGTTACGTCAGCCTCGGTCAGCCGCTCACCACACTGTCCGGCGGCGAGCGGCAGCGGCTGAAGCTGGCCACCCACATGTCGGACAAGGGCGGTGTCTACGTCCTCGACGAGCCGACCACCGGCCTGCACCTCGCCGACGTCGAGCAGCTGCTCGGCCTGCTCGACCGGCTCGTCGACTCCGGCAAGTCCGTCATCGTCATCGAGCACCACCAGGCGGTCATGGCGCACGCCGACTGGATCATCGACCTCGGCCCCGGCGCCGGCCACGACGGCGGCCGGATCGTCTTCGAGGGGACTCCCGCCGACCTCGTCGCCGCCCGCTCCACCCTCACCGGCGAACACCTCTCGGACTACGTCGGCGCCTGACCGGGACCCCCGGGACACCGTGGGGCAAGCGGGCACCGGCGCCCGGCCCCTGAACGTTCCTGACCCCGGTCGGTCAGGGCTGTTCGGGGGCGGGGAGAGGCTGCGCGGCGGCCGGAGCCCGGCGGGTGAGGGCGAGGAGCGCGGCCGAGACCAACACCGTGGCCAGGCCGAGCAGCCCGACGGCGGAGGCGAGATCGCCGAGGGCGCCCTTGCCGCCGAGGAGGACCAGCGGACAGGCGAACTCGCCCAGGAAGAACGCCGCCGTCCACAGCCCGGTGCCGCGTCCCCGGTCGGCGAAGTCCAGGCGCGACATCGCCAGCGTCAGCAGCGACGGCAGGAGCATCCCCGTGCCGACGCAGTTCACCACCGCTCCGGTGATGAGCAACGGCACGCTGTCGGCGATCGCCATGAGGAGGAAGCCGGCGGCGCACAGCAGGAGGAGGGCGGGAAGCCGGCGTCGCGGGCTGCCGGTGAGCCGGGTGAAGGCGACGGATCCGGCGACGGTGGCGGCGCTGGCGGCCGCCGTGACCGCGCCGATGGCTCCGGTGGAGGTCACGTCCAGGTCGTCGAGGAGGTAGGACATCTCCACGGGCACGGTGTAGAAGACGATGGCGCCGAAGAAGGTCAGCAGGCTGATGCCGGCCATGCGGCGCACCGGGAAGGGACGGGGCCCGGTCGCGGCGTCGGCCCGCGCGGTGGCGGCGTCGGCCGGTACGGTCGCGGCGCCCGAAGGTGCCGGAGCCGGCAGCGCGCGGGCCATGACGGGGGCGAGCAGCAGACCGAGCGCGTAAAGCCAGAAGGGCGCGCGCCAGCCGGCCGCGCCCAGCGCGCCGCCGAGCACGAAGAAGAGCGTGGCGGACGCCGAGGCGGACATCGTCTGCAGGGCGAGGTACCGGTCGCGGACCCGCCCGGAGTAGTAGTCGCCGATCAGCGTGGTGCAGGCGGTCATGACGGCCGCCTCCGCGACGCCCACCAGGACGCGGCTGATCAGGATGGCGTGCAGCGAGTCCAGCCACAGCGGGGCGGTGCCGAACAGCGCGTACAGGGAGGTGGCGACGACCAGCAGCCGTTTGCGGCCGAGTCGGTCGACGACAACGCCCGCGAACGGGGCCAGCAGGGCCAGCGACAGGGCGGGGACGGTCAGTACGACCGGCACCAGGGCCGCGCTTCCCGGGACGCCCCCGAAGTGGTCCTGCATACGGGGCAGTACCGGGGCGATCAGCACCGCGCCGAGGACGGGCAGGCAACTGCCCGCCATCAGCAGGACGGCGGGCAGCCTGCCCGGCACGGCCGGGGCGGAGGCCGCGGGGCCGGCGGCGGGCGGGACGGCGGGTGCGGGCATGGCGGCACTCCTGGGCGCGGGGCGGAAGGAGAAGGGCGCCGCGTGGCTGACCGGGTCCTGAGGAGAGGAGACGTCGGCGCACGGGCGTGTGATGTGCCACGACTATGCGTTCCAGGCACCGGCCTGCCCACCCCCGGCGTGATCCAAGTTCCGGATGAACTCGATCCAGGGCGTGGATACCGCCGCCGGACCAGGCGGTGGTACCGCCGCGAGACCGGGGCGTGGACGCCACCGGGCGGCGTCCACGAGTGCGTCGAGGTCCTTGCGCAGGCACCGGGGCCGGGCCGACACGCAGGCCGGACGGTCCCGGGTCTGGTGTCCGCCTCCCGTCCGGTCGGCCGTCCGCCCGTCCGCCCGTCCGGACGCCGCAACCCCAACCGCAGCCGCAGCCGCAGCCGCAGCCGCAGCCGCAGCCGCAGCCGCAGCGGAAGGCTCTCGCCTGCCAGTGCGCGGCTGGGGGCGCGGTTCGGGTCGGTGCACTCGCGTACCCGTGACTGTCGCGGCCGGTGGCGCCGGGCCGGGCGCCGCGTTCGGATGCACAGCCGCACACACGCGGCCGGACCGGCGTGAGCGCGGACGCGTACAGGGGTCCTGTGGTCGAGCCGGGGGCGCCGGGTGGCGGCGGCGGAAACCGCGCCGCAGGCCCGTGTGCCCGCCCCCCCGTCACGGGCCGGGCGCGTCCCCCAGGCGTCTGCCGACCCGGGCGGCCGTCTCGCGCAGCCAGATGTGGGCCGCGTCGTGCGTGTGCACCGGGTGCCACCACAGCGCCTCCCGCAGCGGTACCACGTCGTACGGCGGTTCCAGTACGCGCACGGCGGCGACCGGTGCGAGGAGCCGGGCGAGGCGCGCCTGGACCAGGGCGATGCGCCTGGTGCCGGCCACCAGCAGGGGCAGCAGCTGGAAGCTGTCGACGGACACCTCGACGCGCGGCTCGATGCCGAGCATGCCGAGCTGGCGTACGGCCGGGGCGTCGTAGGTGCGCTGGTAGGTGACCCACGGCAGCCGGGCCAGGTCCTGGCGGGTGAGCCGGTCGTCGACGCTCGGGTGGTCGTCCGCCACGAGGAAGACCCACCGGTCGTCGTAGAGGTCGGTGGCGGGGAAGTCGCTGATGACGCCGTGCGGCATGAGCAGCCCGTCGGTGGCGCTCAGCAGGGTGGCGGTGTCGTCGACCACGGTGGTGGGGGTCTGGGAGAAGCGGAGCCGGATGCCGGGGGCCTCCTCGTGCACGACGCGGGCCAGCTCGGTGCCGAAGACGGCGACGGCGTAGTCGGACGCGACCAGTCCGAACTCGCGGCTCTCGGTGGCCGGGTCGAAGTCGGCCTGGCTGGTGAACAGGCGTTCCAGCACGTCACAGGCCGTGGAGGTGCGGTCCAGGAGCACCTGGCCGAGTGCGGTGAGTTCGTAGTGGCCGCCGACCCGGGCGAGCAGGTCGTCGCCGAACTGCCGGCGCAGCCGGGCCAGTGCGGCGCTCATGGCGGGCTGGCTGAGACCGATGCGCTGCCCGGCGCGGGTGACGTTGCGTTCCTCGAGGAGGGCGCGCAGGGCGACGACGAGGTTGAGGTCGAGACGGGCCAGGTTCACGTGGCTTCCCTTGCGGTACGGCGCCGATCACGGGGAAACAGGCAGGCATAAACCCGGTGGATGCCGATCATCCACAGAATCTATTTCCCTGATCGCGGGTGGCGGGTCCAGATTAGTCACACCGCAATCAGGAGGACATGTCCGTGAAACCCGAACCCGCGTCCGCGCTCTTCGCCGGACCCTTCGCCCTCGGCACCCTCTCGGCCCCGGACGGGCCCGCCTTTCCCGCCCTGATCACTCCCGACGCCCAGGTGCTCGACCTCCGAGTCGCCTTCGGCGACGAGCAGTTGACGGTCCGTGACCTGCTGGACCGCTGGGAGACGGCTCTGCCGCGGCTGCGGTCCCTGGCCGGTGGGAGCGGACTCGGCCGCAGGCCGCTGGCGGACTTCCGGGTGCACGCTCCCGTCGAGCCGCGCCAGGTGTTCCAGTCGGGCGCGAACTACCGGCAGCACGTGATCGACCTGCATGTCGCGCACCGGGACCCGGCCGACGACCGCTCCGAGGAGGAGCGGCGTGCCGAGGCGGCGGAGATCATGGACCGGCGCGCGGCGGAGGACCTGCCGTACGTGTTCATCGGCCTGCCGAGCTCGATCAGCGGGCCGTACGACGACGTCGTGCTGCCGGCCTGGGCCGGGAAGCCGGACTGGGAGCTGGAGCTGGCGGCCGTGATCGGCAGGCCCGCCCACCGGGTGTCCGAGGGGGAAGCCCTGGAGTACGTGGCCGGGTACACGATCGCCAACGACCTGACCGACCGGGCCACCGTCTTCCGCCGGGACATGCCGCAGATCGGCACCGACTGGCTGCGCAGCAAGAACGCGCCCGGCTTCACCCCGCTCGGTCCGTGGATCGTGCCGGCCGAGTCGGTCACCGACACCGGCGACCTGCGGCTGACGCTGAGGCTGAACGGCGAGACCATGCAGGACGAGTCCACCGAGGACATGATCTTCGGCGTGGCGCGCTTGGTGTCCTACGCCTCGCAGACGGCCCGCCTCCTCCCCGGCGACGTGGTGCTGACCGGCTCACCGGCCGGCAACGGCATGCACTGGGGGCGCCTGCTGCGCGACGGTGACGTCATGGACGCCTCCATCACCGGCCTCGGTGCGCAGCGCACCCGGTGTGTCGCGGAGCGGGCGTCGTGATCCTCGACCCCCACGACCCCGAGGGGTCGATAGCCGAGGCCGCCGGGGCGTACTCGAACTGGGGCCGCTGGGGCGAGGACGACGTGCTCGGCACGCTCAACTTCCTCGACGAGGCCAAGCGCCGCGAAGGCGCGGCCCTGGTCCGGCGCGGGGTCAGCTTCTCCCTCTCGCAGCGGTTCGACATGAACGGACCGCAGAAGGGCTGGCGGCGGCGCACCAACCCGGTGCACACCATGCTGGACACCGGCACCGACGCCGCGCTCGGCAACCAGGGTTTCCCGCACGGCATCGGCGGCGCCGACGACGTGATCGCGATGCCGCTCCAGTGCTCCACGCAGTGGGACGGGCTCGGGCACATCTTCGACCACGGCATGGCGTGGAACGGGCGGCCCGCCGAGAAGGTCGTCACCTCCGAGGGCGACCTGGTCACCGGCATCGAGCACATGGCACCGCATGTCGCGGGACGCGCTGTGCTGCTGGACGTGGGCCGCGCGATCGGCGACGGCGGCGAGCTGCCGGACGGCTTCGCGATCACGGAGGAGCATCTGACGGCGACAGCGCGGTCCCAGCGGGTGACCGTGGGCCGCGGCGACATCGTCCTCGTACGCACCGGGCAGCTCGCCCGGGTTCGCCGCGACAGTTGGGGCGACTACGCCGGCGGACCCGCGCCCGGCCTCTCCTTCACCGCCGCGGGCTGGCTGCACGGAAGCGAGATCGCCGCGATCGCCACCGACACCTGGGGCTTCGAGGTGCGGCCCAACGAGTTCGAGCACGCCTTCCAGCCGCTGCACCAGGTCGCCATCCCCCACATCGGCCTGCTCATCGGCGAGATGTGGGACCTGGAGGCGCTCGCGGAGGACTGCGCGGACGACGGCGTGTACGAGTTCTGGCTCACCGCCGCTCCTCTGCCCATCACCGGCGCCGTGGGTTCACCCGTCAACCCGGTCGCCGTCAAATAGCCGCCGCCAATCAGCCCGCCGTCAAACAGCCCGAGGAACGAGGGAGTTCCCCCATGACCACACCCCGCACGGTTCTCGTCGTCGGCGGCGGCGCCGCCGGCAACGCCGTCACGGTCCTGCTGCGCCGCGCCGGCATCACCGTGGACCTGATCGAGGCCAAGGACGACTGGAACGCCACCGCCGGCTCCGGCATCACCCTCCAGGGCAACGCCCTGCGCGTGCTGCGCGAGCTGGGCGTGTGGGACCAGGTGAAGGAGTCCGGCTTCGGCTTCGGCTCCGTCGGCATCACCGCCCCCGACGGCACCGTCCTGCACGTCCAGCCCGACCTGCGTACCGGCGGCGACGACCTGCCCGCCACCGTCGGCATGCAGCGCCCCCGGCTCCAGCGGATCCTGATCGACGCCGTCCGGGCGAGCGGGGCCCGCGTGCGCCTCGGCACCCGCGCCGAGACCTTCGGCCAGGACGCGGACGGCGTCTCGGTCCGCTTCACCGACGGCACCCAGGGCCGCTACTACCTGGTGATCGCCGCCGACGGCCTCGCCTCCACCACCCGCACGGCGATCGGCGTCACGGCCGAGCCCGAGCCCACCGGCATGGCCATCTGGCGCGTCGCCGCCCCGCGCCCCGCCGGTGTGACCCGCACCGACCTCGCCTACGGCGGCCCCGCCTACATCGCCGGCTACTGCCCCACCAGCGACAGCACCCTCTACGCGTACGTCGTCGAGGCCAACCGTGACCGCGCCTCGATCCCGCCGCAGTCGTACGCCGACGAGATGCGCCGGCTGGCCTCCGCCTACGGCGGCTTCTGGCCGGAGATCACCGCGCACATCACCGACCCGGCGAAGGTCAACTACACCTGGTTCGACCGCATGCTGGT
>NZ_JAAAXQ010000510.1 GCF_009916105.1 Streptomyces sp. GC420
GTCCGGGGACGCTCGGGTGGGTGGCTTCGGTCTCGTTCCCGGCCGCCGGGCCGGGCGGGGTGTGGGCCCGGACCGGCACGCCGACTCCGGAGAACGGTCCCGCCTCCGTCCCAGTGCCTGCGGCGACGGCCTGGGCTTGGGTTCGGGCCTGCACGGGCTGCACGCCGGCTGCGCGGGGTGGCCCGGCCCCGTCGGCCTCCGTGACCCGCACAGGGCGAGGCGCGTCCCCCGATCCCGGTTTCGCTGTGTCCTTTGTCTTCCCTCGTCAAGGTCCCGGGCGTACCTTGACGGCCGAATCTGATGTGCCGTCAGTAACATCCGGCAAGCAAGAGGGGACCCCATGAAACGCCCTGTGCGCGTCGCGCTCGCCGCGACGACGGTGGCCGGTTCCGTGCTGCTGCTGGCCGCGCCGCCCGCGGCCGCGGAAGTCGTGGACGTGGCCTACACCTGCCAGACGCCGATCGGCGAGAAGAGCGCGGTGTCGCCGATCGACATCAAGGCCGTCGAGAGCGGCGGTTCGTACAAGCTCACCATGACCTTCCAGAAGGGTGTCTCCTCCAGCCCCGTCGAGCTGGGCAAGGGCGCCATGAACCCCAGCGCGCTCATCAGGCTCGGCGGTGCGGAGAGCGGCACCCTCAAGGTCAAGGGGCCCGCCAACAGTGCGGCGATCCCCGCCAACACCCCCATCAAGATAAGTGACTTGTCGGGCACCTACACCCCGGCGAAGAGCGGCAAGGTCACCTTCACCGCCTCCACGCTCACCATCTCCGCCCTCGGCACGACCACCACCTGCAACCACACCAACGATCCGAAGCCCTCCCTCACACTCGACGTGAAGGCCGCGTCCGGCAAAGACGGCTCGGGCGGCAGCTCGCAGGCCGCACCCTCGGGCGGGGACGAGCTTCCGCAGACCGGCCCCCTCGACTCCGCCGTGGCCCTGGGAACGCTGGGCGGCACGGTCCTGCTGGCCGGCGTGGCCGGTGTCCTCTGGCTGACCCGCAGGCAGCAGCGGGCCTGACGCCCCGGACCAGGGAGCCGCCGATGCCGCCCCGCCTCGCCCGCGCCGCACTCACCGCCGCCGTGGTGCTGCTCGCCGTGCCCGCCGTGCCCGCCGTGCCCACCGTGCCCACCGTCTCCGCCGTGCCCGCGCGGGCCGCGAGCGGGGAGTGGAGCGCGCGGCCGGCCTCCGCGGGCGGCGGGCACGGCAGGCCCGCGTTCTACCTGCGGGGCGTGCCGGGCAGCGTCCTCCAGGACACCGTCTCGCTCACCAACCCGGGCGCCCGCGCCGTCACCGTGAGACTCGGCGGCACCGGGACCCGGTTCGCTTTCGCCCAGGAGGACGTGCGTGTCCCGGCGCGCACCCGGGCGGAGGTGCCGTTCACCGTGACCGTGCCGGGTGACGCGGTGCCGGGCGAGCGTTCCGGACGGCTCCTCGCGAGCGCCGGCGGCACCCGGCGCTCCGTGCCCGTGCGGCTGAGCGTGAGCGGCCCCGCCCTGTCCGCGCTCACCGTGGAACGCGTACGGGTGGAGGGCAGCGGCGAGGACACGGTCATCCGGTACGAGCTGGTCAACCGGGGCAACACGGCACTGGCCCCGCGCCTCGCCGTGCGCGCGGAGGGCGTGTTCGGCACCCTCCTGGACCGCCGGGCCCGCAGCGAGCCCGCCCGGCTGCCGCCCGGCGGGAGGCTGCGGCTGGCCGAACCCTGGCCCGGCGCCCCCGCCTTCGACGCCGTCTCCGTCCGGCTGACGGCCACGGCGGCGGGCGCGGCGACGGCGCGCGGCAGGGCTTCGGCGCGGTTCGTGCCGTGGGGCGCGGTGCCGGGCGCCGTGCTCGCGCTGTGCGCGGCCACCGCGGTCACGGTCCATCTCGTACGGCGCGGGCGGACGGAGAGGTGAACGGCGTGAGCAGGAAGACCGGTTGGGTGGCGGCGTCGGCGCCCGCCCTTGTCCTTGCCCTCGGCCTCTGCCTCGCCCTCCTTCCGGCTCCGAGAGGCGCCGTGGCGGCGGACGGGCCGCAGATCAGGCTCTCCGACCGGGAGGCGGGCAAGGGCGGCAGCATCACCGTCACCGGCGCGGGCTGGCGCCCGAGGGCACTTCTCACGCTTCTGATCTGCGGGCAGAACATGATCGGTGGCACCAACTCCTGCGCCAATGCCGAAGGACGTGCCGTCACCACCAACGCGGAGGGAGGCTTCACCAGAAAGCTCCCCGTGGCGGAGCCGCCCCGGCCCTGCCCCTGCGTGGTGCACGCGGCCACTGTCACCGGTGAACACACCGAAGCGCAGGCGGAGTTCGTTGTGGCCGGGCACGAGAGCGCGCCGCTTCCCCAGGAGGCCGGCGCGGGCCGGGTCTCGGTGCTCTCGATGCCGTCCCTGGAGGGCTCCGACAACATCCTGACCTGGTTCGGAGCCCCGCCCGCCCGCCGCCTCGTGGTGACCCTCGGCAACGGCGGCCCGGTCCCCGTGAAGAACCCGGTGTTCCAAGTGGGCACGGCACACGGGGTGTTCGCCCCCGAGTGGGAGGAACGTCAGTGGCGCGGCACCATCGCGCCCGGCGGCAGGGCGAGGATCGAACTCGACGTGCAGCTGGACGCGGGCGCGCACGGCGACCACCTGGTCTCGCTGAAGTACGGGAACAAGGTCCTGGCCGAGCAGCCGTGGGGCGTGGGACGGCCCTGGGGCGTGACGCTGTTCTGGATCCTGCTCTGTCTCGTCGTGCCCGCCGCGGTGTTCCGCATCGGCATGGCCGTGGTGGACCGGGCGCGGCCCCGCGCGCCGGCGGTACGGGTCCGCGGCGGCCGCCCCGCACACGGGCGCCCCCGCCGCTCACCGCGCCTGCCGCGCCTACCGCGCCTACCGCGCCTGCCGTGGGGGGATCCGCCCGCCTCCGTGCCCGACGCACCCGCACCCGCACCCGTACCTGAGCCGGCACAGGCACCGGCACAGGCACAGGCACCGGCACAGGCACCGGAACCGGGCCCCGGGGCGCGGGAGACGGCCTCCTCCGTGCCCGCCCTGCCCTGGTTCTCCCCCGACACACTCCAGACCTCCGCACCGTCCGCACCCAACGACAACCGTCCGACGACGAAGGGGAATCCGTGACAGCGCAACGGAGAGGGAGAGGAAGGGCGAGCGCCGCCGGGACGGCACTGATGCTCACCGGTGCGGGAATCCTGCTCGCCGCCGGACCCGCCCGGGCGGCGGAGGTCGCCTACGAGACGGAGTGCGTGCCGCCCGCGATCTCTGGCATGGATCCGGTCCGCGGCACCACCAGGGCGGACATCCAGGCGCCTGCCGAGGCCCGGGTCGGCGACGAGATCGAGGTGGTCTGGAAGACGGTGCAGGCCGCGTCCAAGAACCCCGATCTCGTCGACCTCGGCGAGAACACGGTCCAGCCCAGCGGCGAACTGACGGTGGGCGGGGCGCAGACCGGGACCCTGAGGATGGTAGGCCCCCGGGAGAATCCGCCGATCCCGAAGAACACCGAGATGAAGCTCTCCGAGATGAAGGGCACGCTCAAACTGGAGCGGGCCGGTGAGGTCACGCTCACACCGGGCAAGTACGCCATCAACGTCATGTCGACGGACACGAAGTGCGCGCCTCTGGAGAACGTCCCGGTCGCGGCGACCGTGAAGGTGACGGACGGCGGGGGCGGTACGACGTCCGGCGGCACCACGTCAGGCGGCACGGACTCGGGTGGCGCCACGTCCGGCGGCACCACGACCTCCGGTGGCACCGCGTCCGGCGGCACGGACTCGGGCGGTACGACGTCCGGCGGCACGGACTCGGGCGGTACGACGTCCGGCGGCACGGCTTCCGGCGGCACGGCCTCCGCCGGGGGTACGTCGGGCGGCGAGGACCCCGGCGGCCCCACCGAGTTCAAGGGCAAGGAGGTCAAGGTCCCGTACGCCTGCAAGACCCCCATCGGCGACAGGAACGCGACCTCCCCGGTGACGATCGACGCGAAGAAGAACGGCGGCGACTTCGACCTCACGGTGAAGTTCTCCACGTCCGTCATGGACAGCCCCGCGGAGATCCCCGCCGACTCCGTCAAGCCGTCCATGGAGGTCGTCCTCGGCGGCGCCGACAAGGGAACCGTGCATGTCGAGGGCCCGACGAACGCGGAGCCCGTCAAGGCCGGCGACCCGATCGAGATCCCCGACCTGACCGGCACCTACAAACCGGGCGCGAGCGGCGAGTCGACGCTCAGCCCGGGGGTGCTCACCGTCGAGGCCCTCGGAACGACGACCACCTGTACCCCCGAGAAGACGGAGGTCTCCCTGGAGCTCGACACCACAGAGCAGGAGGGCGGCGCCTCCGGCGGTTCCGCCGGTGGCGCCGGCGGCGGGAGCGCCGGCACGACGGCCGGAGGCACGGCCTCCGCCTCGGGTAGCACCGGCGGCGGGCTCGCCGACACCGGCGCGGGCGACGGCGGCGGCCTGCGCGCCCTCGCGCTCGTCGCGGGCACGGCGATCCTCCTCGGCGGCGCGGTGTTCACCTTTACGCCGTGGCGCCGGCTGCGCGGCACTCGCTGATCCGTTCCCGTCCCGGCCTGCCCTGCCCTGCCCTCCCC
>NZ_JAAAXQ010000511.1 GCF_009916105.1 Streptomyces sp. GC420
GCGGGAGGGCGGGGAACCCCGGCCCGCGGCACGGAGCGGGCTCGGCCCGCGGGACGCGGGCGGTACACCACGGAAGTCGGCACGGTAGGAGGTACGGGCGAGTGAGCTAGGGCACACCTGCCGTATCGTTGAGGCGATCCACCAGAGGCGGCGAGCAGTGATCGGATGGGCAGTGCGGGCAAGAACAGGGGGCCGGCGGTGACCGTCGACGACGACACGGACCCGGGCCCCCGCGAGTCGGGCTCCGGTGCGGGCGCCCAGCACACACCGCACCACGCCGTGGACCACACTCACGAGCCCTCCGAGGACCCGCTCGCGATCCGCATCGAACAGCTCATCCTCGGGGCAGAGCGGCGCTACACGCCGTTCCAGGCGGCGCGCAGCGCCGGGGTCTCCATGGAACTCGCCTCCCGCTTCTGGCGGGCCATGGGCTTCGCGGACATCGGGCAGGCCAAGGCGCTCACCGAGGCCGACGTGCTGGCGCTGCGGCGGCTGGCGGGGCTCGTCGAGGCGGGGCTGCTGAGCGAGCCGATGGCCGTGCAGGTCGCCCGCTCCACCGGCCAGACCACGGCGCGGCTCGCCGAGTGGCAGATCGACTCCTTCCTGGAAGGGCTGACCGAGCCGCCCGAGCCCGGGATGACCCGTACGGAGGTCACGTACCCCCTGGTCGAGCTGCTGCTGCCCGAGCTCGAGGAGTTCCTCGTCTACGTGTGGCGGCGGCAGCTCGCCGCCGCCACGGGACGGGTCGTCCAGGCCCAGGACGACGAGGAGATGGTCGACCGGCGCCTGGCCGTCGGCTTCGCCGACCTGGTCGGCTTCACCCGGCTCACCCGGCGCCTGGAGGAGGAGGAACTCGGCGAACTCGTCGAGGCCTTCGAGACCACCGCGGCCGACCTCGTCGCCGCCCACGGTGGACGGCTCATCAAGACCCTGGGCGACGAGGTGCTCTTCGCCGCCGACGACGCCGGCACGGCGGCGGAGATCGCGCTGCGGCTCATCGAGACGATGGCCAACGACGAGACGATGCCGGAGCTGCGCGTCGGCATCGCCTTCGGGACGGTGACGACCCGGATGGGCGACGTCTTCGGTACGACGGTGAACCTGGCGAGCCGGCTCACCTCGATAGCGCCGAAGGACGCCGTCCTGGTCGACCAGGCGCTCGCCGAGGAACTGGGCCGCACCGGCGACGCCCCGGTCTCCGAGGCGGAGGCGGCCCTCGCCGCGGAACAGGCGGAGAAGGAGGGCACCGAGCCGCCCTCGTACCGCTTCGCCCTCCGGCCCATGTGGCAGCGGCCCGTCCGCGGCCTCGGTGTCGTCGAACCCTGGCTGCTGAGCCGCCGGTCCTGAGCGGCCGCCGGCCCGCTCCGGCTGCCGGCACGCTCCCGCCGCCGGCCCGCTCCGGGCGCGGGCCGTGGCCCGTCCCCTCGCCCGCTCCGTTCCCGCCGCTGGTGCCGGGTCCCGCGAGTCCCGCCGCGTCGTTCCGCGTCCACCGCGCGCTGCCGCAGCGCGCCGCGTCCCGCCCGCGCCGCGTCCTGCCGCGCGCCGCCGCGCCGCGTCCCGCCGCCTGCCGGGTCCGTGAAGCCTGGCCCGCGCGGCGCGGTCCTGCGATGATGACGGAAACGATCGTTAACCGGGCGAGCCGGGAGGGACATCCGTGGTGGACGAGGAGCGGTTCGGGGAATTCGTGGCGGTGCGGCGGCACGGCTTCGTCGCGGAGCTGGTGCTGGACCGGCCGAAGGCCATGAACGCCGTGTCGACGGACATGGCGCGCGCCATCGGCGCCGCGTGCGAGGCGCTCTCCGGGGACCGGGACGCCCGGGTCACCGTGCTCACCTCAAGCCACGAGCGGGCGTTCTGTGTCGGCGCGGACCTGAAGGAGCGCAACTCCTTCTCGGACGCCGAGCTCGTACGGCAGCGGCCGACCGCCCGCGCCGCGTACACCGGAGTCCTGGAACTGCCCATGCCGACCGTGGCGGCCGTCCACGGCTTCGCCCTCGGCGGCGGCTTCGAGCTGGCTCTTGCCTGCGACCTGATCGTCGCCGACCCGACCGCGGTCGTGGGCCTGCCCGAGGTCTCCGTCGGCGTCATCCCCGGCGGCGGGGGCACCCAGCTCCTCCCGCGCAGGGTCGGCGCGGCCCGTGCCGCCGAGCTGATCTTCACGGCCCGGCGGGTGGAGGCCGCGGAGGCCCGCGAGCTGGGCCTGGTCGACCAGCTGGTGGAGCAGGGCAGGGACCGTACGGAGGCGCTGGAACTGGCGGCCCGCATCGCCGCCAACTCGCCGGTCGGCCTGCGTGCGGCCAAGCGCGCCCTGCGCCTGGGACACGGTCTCGACCTGCGGGCGGGCCTGGAGGTCGAGGACGCCGCCTGGCGGTCCGTCGCGTTCTCGGGCGACCGAGCGGAGGGCGTGGCGGCCTTCAACGAGAAGCGAAAGCCGAACTGGCCCGGGGAGTGACCCTGGGCGCCCGCGCTGCCCGCGCTGCCTTCGGTGGGCAGCACGGGACTCTGGCGTGCGACTGTTCACTCACCGTCGCCACGAAGCGGCTGATGGTCGCGGATTGGGTTCGGATGTGCGCCGTCCGTCACTCTTCGTTGCGGGGCGGAGAGCTGGCTCGCGAATCCGTTCGGCACATCAATGTCCCGAATCGCCGTACACATCCTTAACCTGGAGTGATGGCTGATGATGTGCGGCTGCACGCCGTGGTGTCACTGGCGCAGGGCATGGCCGCAGCGCACACACCCCGCGAGGCATGGCGCGCCGCCGCTCGTGGCGCGCGCATGGCGCTCGACGGGAGCTTCGCCGCGCTCTCCACGTGGGAGCGGGACCGGGGCCGGCTGAAGGTCCTGGTGAACGAGGGGCGGCGGGCCGAGGACGAGCCGGAGTTCCCCGACGGCGAGACGTACCCGGTGCACCAGTTTCCGGAGATCACGGAGTTCCTGCACGAGCGCTGGGTCGGCGGGGTAGGCCCCGGGGCCTGGGTGGAGACTGCGGAGGGACCGGCGGACGAGGGCGCGGCGGGCTACTGCCACCAGCGGGTGGCGGCGCTCCGGCGGCGCGGACGCGGCTGCTGCGTGGTCGCGCCGATCGTGCTGCACGGGCGGGCGTGGGGCGAACTGTATGTCGCGCGGCCGGTCGGTGCACCGGTCTTCGACCGGGACGACGCGGCCTTCGCGACGGTCCTCGCCTCCGTCGTCGCGGCGGGCATCGCGCAGTCCGAGCGGCTCGAGGAGGCCAGGCGGCTGGCCTTCACCGACCCGCTGACCGGTCTCGCCAACCGGCGTGCCGTCGACATCAAGCTCGAGCGGGCGGTGGAGGAGCACCGGCAGGAGGGCACCGTACTCAGCCTCGTCGTCTGCGATCTCAACGGCCTGAAGAAGGTCAACGACTCCTACGGTCACGCGGTCGGCGACCGTCTTCTGGAGCGGTTCGGTTCCGTCCTGTCCCGCTGCGGCGCCGAACTGCCCGGCGTGCTGGCGGCCCGGCTCGGCGGTGACGAGTTCTGCCTGCTCGCGCTGGGCCCCGCCGCCGACGAGGTGGTGCGGGTTGCGGGCGAGCTGTGCGTACGGGCCGGAGAGCTGGAACTGGGGGACGGCGTCGCCTGCGGCGTGGCGTCCACGGGCGATCCCATCGGGCCCGTCCGCTCCGCTCGCCGGCTCTTCCGGCTGGCGGACGCCGCCCAGTACCGGGCCAAGGCCGCGCACTCCGACAAGCCCGTCGTCGCCGGCCGTGACGGCGGCACCGAGGACCCCGTCGTCCAGCTCGCCGACCGCACCCCGGCCGACCCCTCGCTCCCCGGCGAACGCCGCAGGATCCGCGGCCGGCGCCCCTGAGGGGCGGGCGGCCGGCGCCGCCGGCGGCCCGCCGTCGGGTACCGACCTTTCCGCCGAACGGCGACCGGGCCGTGGCGCCCGCCGTTACCGTGGCGGGATGACCGGGACCACGGATACCTGGCCGCCCGCGGGCGCCGGTGTACTGCGGCTGCCTTCCGGGCGGCTGGTACGGGGACGCGGACTGCGCCGTCCGCTCCCGGAGGGCGCGCCGGTGCCCGAGTTCGCCGTGTACCTGCTCGGCCGGCGGCCTCCGGAAGTCCCCTGGGAGGCGCGCTGGCTGCGCTGGCCCGACTTCCGGCTTCCCGCCGACCGCGCCGAGGCCCGCGCCCTGCTCGGCGAGGCGCTCCTGCGCGCCGGAGAGCAGCGCGTCGAGCTCGCCTGCGGGGGAGGCCGGGGCAGGACCGGCACGGCGCTGGCCTGCCTCGCGGTTCTGGACGGGGTGCCGCCCGCCGAGGCCGTGGCCTACGTGCGGCGCCACTACGACCGCCACGCCGTGGAGACACCATGGCAGTCCCGCTACGTCCGCCGCTTCCCCGCCTGACCGTCCCGCTGCCGCGTAGCCCCGCCCGGCCGCCGCGCCACCCCCGCTGCCGCGTTGCCCGGGCCGCCGCGCCCCCGTCAGCAGCCGCGCCTCCGGCGGGTCGCCGGGCCGGGAGGCCAGCGGGACCGCGGTGGCGTCGGCGTCCCAGCCAGGGCTGCGGCGCA
>NZ_JAAAXQ010000512.1 GCF_009916105.1 Streptomyces sp. GC420
GGGCGTGGGCGGCGCCGGGGCGGACACCGGCCTCGAAGATTCCGACCCGGCGTGGAAGGCGGCCGCCGACGTACTTGTCACGGAGCTCTCCGGCGCCGTGGAGGAGCTGCGGCGGGAGTACGACGCCGCGCGGAGGGCGGCGGCCGCCCTGCACGGTGCGCGCGAGGCGCTCGCCGCGGTCGAGCGGGAGCACGAGCGGCGGCTCGCCGACGCCCGGCAGGCCGAGCAGCGAGCCGCCTCCCGCACCTCGCTGCGCGAGTCGCTGGAGAAGGAACAGACCTCCCTGCGGGCCGAACTCGCGGCGGCGCGCGGCGTGGCGGGCAGCGTCGCCCAGCGGGCCGCGGAGCTGGAGCGGCTTGCGGACCTGGTGGCCGCCGCCGCCGAGGCGGCCAGGGCGGCCGAGGAGAAATCGCGGCAGCTCAAGGACGCCGACGCACGGCTCGCCGACGCGGCCTACCGCGCAGGGTTCGACACACCCGAGGCCGCGGCCGAGGCACTGCTGAGCGACGAGCGCCAGCGCGAGATCCAGCACCGCATCGACGCCTGGCAGGCCGAGGACGCGGCGGTACGTGCGGTGCTCGCCGAGCCCGCCACGGCTGCCGCCGCCCGTCGGCCCGCCGCCGACGTCGAGGGCGCCGAGCACCGCGCCGACCGCGCCGAGCGTGTCTTCCGCGAGGCGGCCTCGGCGGTCGACGCCGCAGCGCGGCGCTGCACGGAACTCGACCGTCTCTCCGCACAGGCCGCAGCCGAGGCAGCCGCCCTCGCACCGCTGCGCGAGGAGTACGACCGCGTGGCCCGGCTCGCCTCCCTCGCCGCGGGCACCTCCGCCGACAACGAACGCAGGATGCGCCTGGAGTCGTACGTCCTGGCCGCCCGTCTGGAGCAGGTCGCGGCGGCCGCCACGGTCCGGCTGCGGCGCATGTCCTCCGGCCGCTACACCCTGGTCCACTCCGACGAGCGGGCGGGCGGCCGCGGCCGCTCCGGACTCGGGCTGCGTGTCATCGACGCCTGGACGGGCAGCGAACGCGACACCGCCACCCTGTCCGGCGGCGAGACCTTCTTCGCCTCGCTGGCCCTCGCCCTCGGCCTCGCCGACGTCGTCACCGAGGAGGCCGGCGGGGTCCGGCTCGACACGCTCTTCATCGACGAGGGCTTCGGCAGCCTCGACGACCAGACCCTGGACGAGGTCCTCGACGTGCTCGACACACTGCGCGAACGCGACCGCAGCGTCGGCATCGTCAGCCACGTCGCCGATCTGCGCCGCCGCATCCCCGCCCAGCTGGAGATCGTCAAGGCCCGGGACGGATCCCGCGTACGCCACCGGGGAGCCGCCGCGTCCTGACTCACGGCGAGCCGTCGCGCCCCGGCTCACGGCCCGCCGCCGAGTCCCGAACCACCGCCGGCGGCAGCGGCCAGGGGCGCCACGGCGCGTGACCACCAGAACGTGCCTGCGGCGCTTTGTGGTCGAACCACACAGCGCGGCCTATCGTGAAGTGCGAGACAAGGCGGTGGTCCGGATGGCGCGGAACGGGACAGGCGGCGACGACCGCTTCGCCGACCCTGCCCTGGCCCGGGTGCTGGAGGCGGTGGAGGCCTCGCTCCACCGGGTCGTCGCCGACGCCGTCGAGGCGATCTGGGCACAGGTCCCCGCCTACGGCCGCAGCTCCGACGAGCGACTGCGCGAGGACGTCACCTACCACGTCGAGACGGTGTTCCGTGCCCTGCTGACCAGCGTCAGGGAGCGGCGCCCCGCGCAGCCGTCGGACTTCCCCAAGACCTGGTCGCAGGCGCGGCGCCGGGTACGCCAGGGCGTCTCGCTCGCCGACTTCCTCCAGGCCTTCCGGATCGGACAGCTCACCCTGTGGGACGGGATCGTCGCGGTCACCCGTGGCGACGCCGACGCCAGGGACGCGGCCATGGCCCTGGCCGGGCAGGTGATGCACCTGATCGAGGTGGGCAGCGCGGTGGCGGCCGAGTCGTACCTCGACGAGCAGCAGTTCCAGCTGGCCGACAGCGACCGCCTGCGCCGCGACGCGCTCGAGGACCTGCTGGCCCGCCGCGACGTGACCTCGGGCCCCAAGCACGCCCTGCTGCGGTCCGCCGGCCTGGAGCCGGGCGCACGGCTGGTCGTCATCTCCGCCGTGCCCGTGACACCCCTCACCGACGACCGCCTGCTGCGCGACGCGGCGTCGTCCCTGCGCAAGGCCGGGGCCCGGGGCACCCCGGGGCTGACCGTGGTGCGGCAGCAGGAGATCGTCGGCCTCTCACCCGTCCCCTCCGGCGCCGACGAGGCCGTCGACCGGGCAGGGAAGGCCGTCGCCGCCCTGGAGCGGCAGGGGATCCGCCTCGCGGTGGGCATCAGCACCGTGCGCGAGCGCCTCGCCGAGGTGCCGGACGCGTACGCCGAGGCGTGTCTGGCCCGCGAGGGCCTGGGCGGGCAGGCGGGCGTCGTGGCGCTGCCGGTGCTGTCGTGCTTCGACTACCTGGTGCTCCGGGACGACCCCACGGCCCGGCGGCTCGTACGCCCGGAGCTCAGGCGTTTCATCGAGGAGGACGTACGGCGCGAAGGCGTCCTGGTGCGCACCTTCCTCGCCTACACGGCCTGCAACCTCAATGCCAAGACCGCCGCCGAACGGCTTCACCTGCACGTCAACACCGCCTACTACCGGCTGGAACGCATCGCCGAGCGGACCGGCTGCGATCTGCGCAGCTTCGGCGACGTGGTCGAGCTCCTCATCGCCGTACGCCTGCTGGCCGGGCCGCCGGGCGCCCTCGGCCGGTGAACGACGCGTCACCGCCTTGTGAACGGCTCATTACGTGTTTTGTGGTCCGGCCACTAACTCCGTAAAGCCGCGGAAGCGCACAGTGGAGGCGTCCCGACGACGCGGCCCCGCGGAGGAATCCATGCTCAACCTTTCCGTACTGCTCGACCACACCGCGCGCGAGCTGCCCGACCGGGACGCGGTGGTGCTGGGAGAGCGCCGGTGGACGTACGCAGAACTGAACGCCGCCGCCAACCGGGTCGCCGGCGCGCTCGTGGCGCGCGGCATCCGGCCCGGCGACCGGGTCGCCCTCAGCTGTCCCAACCTGCCGTACTTCCCCATCGTCTACTACGGAATCCTCAAGGCCGGCGCCACGGTCGTGCCGCTGAACATCCTGCTCACGGACCGCGAGATCGCCTACCACCTCGAGGACTCGGAAGCGAAGGCGTACTTCTGCTTCGAGGGGTCCGACGACCACCCCATGGGCGACACCGGCCTCAGGGCGTTCAAGGGGACGCCGGGCTGCGAGACCTTCGTGCTGCTGACCGCCGACGAGCGGGCGACCAGCGGGCGGGTGCCGGGCGAGACGCTGGCCGCCTTCACCGAGGGCCGGCCGGCCGAATTCACCTCCCACCCCACGTCGGAGACGGACACCGCGGTGGTGCTGTACACCAGCGGCACCACGGGGCAGCCGAAGGGCGCCGAGCTGACCCACAGCAACCTCGTCCACAACGCCCTGATGTGCCAGCGGTTGTTCGACGCCCAGCCGCACGACGTCCACCTGGTGACGCTGCCGCTGTTCCACACCTTCGGCCAGACGGTGCAGATGAACACGGGCTTCGTCTCCGGCGCGACCCTGGTCCTGTTGCCCCGGTTCGATCCGGCCGACGCGCTGACCGCGATGGAGCGGGAGGACGTCACCTTCTTCGTCGGCGTCCCCACCATGTACTGGGCACTGCTGAACTCCCCGGCGGCGGACAACGTCGACCTCCAGAAGATCACGGACACCCTGAGGGTCTGCGTGTCGGGCGGGTCCGCGCTGCCGATGGAGGTCCTTACCGGGTTCGAGAGGCGCTTCGGAGTCCCGATCCTGGAGGGGTACGGGCTGTCCGAGACGAGTCCCGTCGCCACCTTCAACCGACTCGACCGGCCCCGGCGCCCCGGATCGATCGGCCTGCCGGTGTGGGGTGTCGAGGTCAGAGTGGCCCGTGAGGACGGCACGGAGGCCGCGGTGGAGGAGCCCGGCGAGATCTGGATCCGCGGCCACAACGTCATGAAGGCCTACCTGGGCCGCCCGGAGGCCACCGCGGAGGCACTCGACGCCCACGGCTGGTTCCGCACGGGCGACATCGCCACCAGGGACGAGGACGGCTACATCTACATCGTCGACCGCAAGAAGGACATGATCATCCGCGGTGGCTACAACGTCTACCCGCGGGAGCTGGAGGAGGTACTGCTCACCCATCCGGCCGTCAGCCTGGCCGCGGTCGCCGGTGTGCCGCACCCCAGCCACGGCGAGGAGGTGAAGGCGTTCATCATCCTCAGGCCCGGCGCCGAGGTCACCGAGCGGGAACTCATTGCCTGGGGCAAGGAGCGGATGGCCGCCCACAAGTACCCGCGCATCATCGAGTTCCGCGACACGCTGCCCATGACGTCCACGGGCAAGATCCTCAAGCGGGAGCTGACGGCGCAGAGCGCCGAGGCGTGAGCCTCGGCGGGACGTGACAGGGAGCGGGACCGGCG
>NZ_JAAAXQ010000513.1 GCF_009916105.1 Streptomyces sp. GC420
AGCTGGCGGAGGAGGTCACGGCGGGGCTGGAGGGTATGGAGGTTCCGCTGCGGGTGGCGGTGATGGGCTGTGTCGTCAACGGTCCCGGTGAGGCGCGTGAGGCCGATCTGGGGGTGGCGTCGGGCAATGGCAAGGGGCAGATCTTCGTGAAGGGCGAGGTCGTCAAGACGGTTCCCGAGTCGAAGATCGTCGAGACCCTCATCGAAGAGGCGATGAAGATCGCCGAGCAGATGGAGAAGGACGGCGTCCCCTCCGGCGAACCCAGCGTCGCCGTCGCGGGCTGAACCCCCGCCGGCACCGTCCCCCGGCGGCACGGCCGCCCGGGGACGGGCCGGGCAGCCGGATCGGGCACCCGGGCCCCGCGCCGCAGGTCGCGGCGGGGGCGACCAGCGCGAGGGGCGCCGCACAAGAACGACAGGTACAGTGCGGAGATCCGAAGACCGCACGGTGAGGCCCCCCGACACGTGTTGACTACATCCACCACCAGGGTGCTCGAACCCGGCGACCTCGACGCCGCGCTCGCCGTCCTCGACCGCGAGCCGGTCGCCAACGCCTTCGTCGCCTCGCGCGTGCAGGTCGCCGGCCTCGACCCCTGGCGGCTCGGCGGCGAGATGTGGGGCTGGTACGCCGACGGGCAGCTGCGCTCGCTGTGCTACTCCGGCGCCAACCTGGTGCCCGTCTGCGCCACCCCCGCGGCCGTACGCGCCTTCGCCGACCGGGCACGCAGGGCCGGCCGCCGCTGCTCCTCCATCGTCGGCCCGGCCGAGGCCACCTCCGTCCTGTGGTCGCTCCTAGAACCCCACTGGGGACCCGCCCGCGAGGTGCGCTCCCGCCAGCCGCTGATGGTCACCGACCGGCCCTCCGCCGAGATCGCCCCCGACCCGCTGGTGCGCCGCGTCCGCAAGGACGAGATGGACGTGATCATGCCCGCCTGCGTGGCCATGTTCACCGAGGAGGTCGGCATCTCCCCGCTCGCCGGCGACGGCGGGCTGCTCTACCAGGCGCGGGTCGCCGAACTCGTCGGCACCGGCCGCTCCTTCGCACGGATAGAGAACGGCCGGGTCGTCTTCAAGGCGGAGATCGGTGCCGCCACCACCCGTGCCTGCCAGATCCAGGGCGTCTGGGTCGCCCCCGAGTTCCGCGGCCGCGGCCTGTCCGAGACCGGCATGGCCGCCGTCCTGCGCCACGCCCTCACCGACGTCGCGCCCGTCGTCAGCCTCTACGTCAACGACTTCAACACCGCGGCCCGCGCCTCCTACCGCCGCGTCGGGTTCCGCGAGACCGGCGCCTTCATGAGTGTGCTGTTCTGACCGCCCGGTACGCTCGCCGCATGGATGATGTGGTGGTCGGGCCCCTCGACCTCGCCGCGCGCGTGGACGACGCGCTGGCCGTACAGGCGCTCGCGTTCGGGCTCTCCGCCGAGGAGACGGGCATCCGCCGCCACATCGTGCTGCGGCACCTGACCTCTCCCGGGGCCCGCGCCCTCGGCGCCACCACCGACTCGGGGCGGCTGGTCGGCTTCGTGTACGGCATGCCCAACGACCGCACGCACTGGTGGTCCACGGTCGTCGAACCGTACCTGCGCGCGGCGGGGAACGAGGCATGGCTCGACGACTCCTTCGTCATCACCGAGCTGCACGTCCACCCGGCGTACCAGAAGCTGGGCATCGGGCGCCGGCTGATCACCACCATCACGGACTCCGCCACCGAGCCGCGCTCCATCCTCTCCGCGATCGACACCGAGAGCCCGGCGCGCGGCCTGTACCGCTCGCTGGGGTACGCCGACCTGGCCAGACGGGTGCTTTTCCCCAGTGCCGCCATGCCCTACGCGGTGATGGGAGCCCCCCTGCCGCTGCTGCGCCGGCCTTGATCGACTCCATAACGGATTTCCGGCAGCCGGACCGCCCCGGCTAACCTCCTGCCATCACCTTTTTCGAGCAGGAGTTGTTCACCATGGCCCAGGTCCAGCGCATGTCCCGGTTGATGCTCAAGACACTGCGCGACGACCCGGCGGACGCCGAGACCCTCAGCCACAAGCTGCTGGTCCGCGCCGGATACGTACGCCGGTCGTCCGCGGGGGTCTGGAGCTGGCTGCCGCTCGGAAAGAAGGTGCTGGAGAACGTCGCGCGGGTGGTCCGCGAGGAGATGGACGCCATCGGCGGCCAGGAGGTGCTGCTCCCCGCGCTGCTCCCCAAGGAGCCGTACGAGGCGACGGGCCGCTGGGAGGAGTACGGCGACCTGCTGTTCCGTCTCAAGGACCGCAAGGGCGCCGAGTACCTCCTCGGCCCGACGCACGAGGAGATCTTCACCCTGCTGGTGAAGGACCAGTGCTCGTCCTACAAGGACCTGCCGGTGATCCTCTACCAGATCCAGGTGAAGTACCGCGACGAGGCCCGCCCCCGCTCCGGTGTGCTGCGCGGCCGTGAGTTCCACATGAAGGACTCGTACTCCTTCGACACCACGGACGAGGGCCTGGCCGAGTCCTACCGCCTGCACCGCGAGGCGTACATCAACATCTTCCGGCGCCTCGGTCTCGACTACCGCATCGTCTCCGCCGTCTCCGGCGCGATGGGCGGTTCGGCCTCCGAGGAGTTCCTGGCCCCGGCCGCGGCCGGCGAGGACACCTTCGTCGACTGCCCCAACTGCGACTACGCGGCGAACACGGAGGCCGTGACCTTCGAGCTGAAGCCGGTCGAGGGCGCCGAGTACGGTCCGGTCGAGGAACTGGACACCCCCGACACCCCGACCATCGAGACCCTCGCCGAGCACCTCGGCGTCCCGGCCTCGGCGACCCTGAAGAACCTCCTGGTCAAGGTCGACGGCGAGATCGTGGCCGTGGGCGTGCCCGGCGACCGCGAGGTCGACCTGGGCAAGCTGGGCGAGCACCTCGCCCCGGCCGTCGTCGAGCTCGTCACCGCCGAGGACTTCGAGGGCCGCCCCGACCTCGTGCGCGGCTACGTCGGCCCGCAGGGCCTCGGCAAGGTCCGCTACATCGCCGACCCGCGGGTCGCGCCCGGCACCGCCTGGATCACCGGTGCGAACAAGCCCGACACCCACGCCAGGAACGTCGTGTGCGGCCGGGACTTCGAGGTCGACGACTACCTCGACGTCGTCGTGGTCGAGGAGGGCGACCCCTGCCCCAGTTGCGGCACCGGCCTGAAGCTCGACCGGGCCATCGAGATCGGCCACATCTTCCAGCTGGGCCGCAAGTACGCCGACGCCTTCCAGCTCGACGTCCTCGGCCAGAGCGGCAAGCCCGTGCGGGTCACCATGGGCTCGTACGGCATCGGCGTCTCGCGGGCGGTCGCGGCGCTCGCCGAGCAGACCGCGGACGAGCAGGGCCTGTGCTGGCCGCGCGAGATCGCCCCGGCCGACGTGCACGTCGTCGCGGCGGGCAAGGCCCTCCAGACGGAGCTGGCCCTGGACGTCGCCGAGAAGCTGGGCACCGCGGGCCTGCGGGTCCTCGTCGACGACCGGGCGGGCGTCTCGCCCGGCGTGAAGTTCACCGACGCGGAACTCATCGGCGTCCCCAAGATCCTCGTCGCGGGCCGCCGCTCCGCGGAGGGCGTCGTGGAGCTGAAGGACCGCCGCACGGGCGAGCGCGAGGAACTCACCGTCGACGAGGCCGTCGCCCGCCTCACCGCCTGACACCCTCACCGGTTCTCGTCACCCGCCGGCCCCGGTCCCCGGCCGGGGCGGGCGGGCGTGCGCGTCCCCCGGCCGGGGCCCGCGCCCGCGCACAACGGCGCGGCCCGCCCGGCGGCACCCGCACACGCCGGACTGCGGCCGGCGATGTCACCGAGGGCCCGCAGGGCCCGGTACTCGTGAGCGCCGCCGCGAGTTCCCCCTCCCGGCCGCCGCCGGGGAACTCGCCGGCCTTTCGTGCCTGACCAGGCCCGCGTCGAGGGGCGTTCCCGCAGGCGCTGTCCAGACCGGGCCTGCCCGCCCAGACTGTCGTCCGCAGGCGCTGAGACGGCGTAGGGCGTCGATCGGAGCCGGGGCTGAGCGCCCACGCGGGGCCCGGCCCTGGGCCCGGCCCGTCCGGCGGCCACCCGCAGGACGCCAAACGCGGCCAGCCACCCACCGCAGCCGACGTGCCACCCACCCCGGCCATGCCCACGTTCACCAATCCGCGGTCGGCTAGTGCCGCGTCGGTCGGGGTTTGCCCGCTGAGGAGCGGCGTCCGGTGCCGGGGGTACCTCCCGCCGGAGGCAGGGGGAGCGTCGCAAGGCGGCTGGAAGCCCTCGTAGTGGGCCTGCTCGGGCTTTCGGCCAACGCGGCGTGGGGGTACCTCCCGCGCCCGGAGGGCTGCGGGGGAGTGCCGTGCAAGGCGTCGCGACGGGGCGAACCTTGGCTGACGCGGCACTAGGGTCCGTCTTCAAATTGATCTTGCCCAGATCAGGATTGCTGCGAGTGTGACCGCTGCTTCGTAGGAGGTGGCGGTCTTCTCGTAGCGGGTGGCGATGCCGCGGAAGCCTTTGAGTTGGTT
>NZ_JAAAXQ010000514.1 GCF_009916105.1 Streptomyces sp. GC420
GGCACGCCAGTCCCGGTGACACCCGGGCGGAGCCGTACGTTCCGCGTCACCCGGCCGGGGACCGTGGCGGTCGGCGGGGCCGCGCGCGGACGCGGGGACTTCCCGTGTCCCACGTCGAGCGGCGGGCTCTACCGCGGCCGGGGCCTCTCTCTTGCTCTGCTCGCGCAGGGCGGACAGTGGGGGGCCGGCGGCCGAACGGCGCACGAGTCCGCAGACGACCCGCCGGCCAGGCCTCGTGGCCCGGCGGTCCGCGCGGCGGCCCGGGAGATCCGCAACCGGCTCCGTGCGGCGAGCGGACACCCGTCCCCCACCGCACGGCGCGACCCGGCGTACGGCAAAGGGCCGGGGCCCGGAACTGTCGTTCCGGGCCCCGGCCCTTTGCCTTGTGCCGACGGCTGCCTCGGCGGCCGCGTCAGTTGTCGTCCTCGTCGATGAGGAAGCCCCTCATCGGGGAGGGCGCCTGCTGCATCGGCTGCGGAGCCTGGGGCCGCACCGGTGCCATCGGCTGGGTCATCGCGGGGGACATCTGCTGCTGCCCGCCGTACGACGGCCCGCCACCCATCGGGGACGGGCTGCCCATGGACTGGTTGCCGCCCATCGTGCCCATCGCTCCGGCGCCGGCCGGGGTCATGGAGCCGCCCATCGAGGACCCCATGGAGGAGGAGGGCAACGAGGGGGCAGCCGGGCTGCGCGGCGGGGCCAGCGAGTCGTCCGCCTGGGTCTCCAGCTGACGCAGCTGGCTCTCCAGGTAGGACTTCAGACGCGTGCGGTACTCGCGCTCGAAGCCGCGCAGGTCCTCGACCTTGCGCTCGAGCGTGGCCCGCGCGGACTCCAGGGAGCCCATGGCGACGCGGTGCTTCTCCTGCGCGTCCCGCTCCAGCGCGTCGGCCTTGGCACGGGCGTCCCGCTCCAGGCCCTCGGCACGGCTGCGGGCCTCACCGACGATCTTGTTGGCCTCGGAGCGGGCCTCGGCGATCGCCTGGTCGGCGGTCTGCTGCGCCAGCGAGAGCACGCGTGCCGCGCTGTCGCCGCCGGGACCCTGACCGGGCATGCCGGGGCCGCCCATGCCGCCGCCCATGGGTCCGCCCATAGGGCCGCCCATCGGCTGCAGCTGGCCCGGGCCCATCTGGCCCTGGCCCATCGGACCCTGACCCATCTGGCCGGGCGGGAGCTGGCCCTGGCCCATCGGACCCTGACCCATGGGGCCGGGACCCTGCGGGCCCTGACCCATCGGACCCGGGCCCATCTGGCCCTGGCCCATCGGACCCGGGCCCATCTGGCCCTGGCCCATCGGACCCTGGCCCATCTGGCCCTGGCCCATCGGACCCGCCGGCAGCTGGGGGGCACCGCTCGGCAACTGCGGCGGGCCCATCTGCTGCTGCGGGGGTCCCGATATCCCGGCGGGCACCGGAGAACCGGGTCCGGGCCGGTCCTGCTGCTGCTCCGGAGGTTTGCGCATGTTCTGCTGCTGCTGGTTCTGCGCGGCGGCACGCGTCGCGGCGGCCAGCTTGGCGCGCAGGTCCTCGTTCTCGCGCAGCAGACGGGTCAATTCGGCTTCGACCTCGTCGAGGAAGGCATCGACCTCGTCCTCGTCATAGCCTTCTCGGAGGCGGACGGTCGTGAACTGCTTGTTCCGCACGTCCTCGGGGGTCAACGGCATCTCTTCACCTCAACGTAGTCGTCGGCAATCGGCAAGACCGTATCGTTCACATCAACACCCGACTCACGACGTTGATCAAGATGTAAACGATGATCATCAGTACGAAGAAGGACAGATCGAGTGCCACGCCCCCGAGACGCAGCGGCGGGATGACCCGCCGCAGAAGCTTGAGCGGTGGATCGGTGACAGTGTAGGTGGCCTCCAGGACGACCACCATCGCCTTGCCGGGTTGCCATGAGCGGGCGAACTGGAAGACGTAGTCCATGACCAGCCGGAAGATCAGCACGATGAGGAAGCACATCAGCGCGATGTAGAGCACTTGACCGAAAACGCTCATTTCCGCGCTTCCCTCTCCCCTGTTTCGTCCCTGGTCGGTACTGCTTGGTCCTGCGTCGTCTCAGCTCTGGTTGAAGAACCCGCCCTCTGCGATGCGGGCCTTGTCCTCCGCCGTGACATCGACGTTAGCAGGCGACAACAGGAACACCTTCTGCGTCACTCGCTCAATGCTGCCATGAAGGCCGAAGACCAAACCTGCCGCAAAGTCGACAAGTCGCTTCGCATCGGTGTCGTCCATCTCCGTGAGGTTCATGATCACCGGAGTGCCCTCACGGAAGTGTTCCCCGATGGTACGGGCCTCGTTATAGGTCCTGGGATGCAGAGTGGTGATGCGGTACGGCTCCCGCTCGGACACGACCTTGGGCATGATCACGGGCGCGTTCTTCTCCAGGTTCGGACGTTCGGGTGTGATGGATGCCACGGGGGCAATTCGTGCCGGACGTCCGGAATCCGCCGGAATCGCCACAGGTTCACGCGGTGCGGGCTGCTGCACCACTCGCACCGGTTCGTCCTGTTCCAGCTGATGTGAGGGCTGGTGCCGTCGACGGTCCCGGTCGGGCTCCGGCTCGGGCTCGAATTCGTCGTCGGGGTCGAACCCCGGGCCGTCGTACCCATCGTCCTCCACGAGGCCGAGGTAGACCGCCATCTTGCGCATTGCGCCGGCCATTCTCTGCGTCCTCCGCTCTGTGGTGGATCGGCCTGTCACCAAGTGCCCGCGATCCACTCGGCCTGCCGCCTTTCGGCGGAAATGACCATATTTTCTGCTGTGGTCCGACTTGCTTGGCGACGTTACCCGAGCCTGGGTCGGACTCCGAGTACCGCAGTGCCGACGCGCACATGTGTCGCACCGGCCGCCACCGCGTCCTCGAGGTCCGAGCTCATTCCCGCTGAAACCATGTTCGCAGCAGGATGGGCCGCGCGCAGGCGGGATGAGAATTCCATCAGCCTCTCGAACGCCGCACGTTGCCGGCCCGCGTACGGTCCGGCCAGCGGCGCGACCGTCATCAGCCCGTCCAGTCTCAGCCCGGGAGCGCCGGCCACCGCGTCCGCCAACTCCTCGATGCCGTCGGGCGCGACACCGCCCCGGTCGCCCCGCTCACCGGACTCGGCGTCCAGCGCCACCTGGATCAGGCAGCCGAGCTCGCGGCCGGTCCGCACGGCCGCCGACGACAGCGCGGAAACGAGCTTCGACCTGTCGACCGAGTGCACGAAGTCGGCATACTCAGCCACAGATCGCGCCTTATTGGTCTGCAACTGCCCCACGAAGTGCCATGAAAGCGACAGATCGGAACATGCGGCCGCCTTCGGCGCGGCGTCCTGGTCCTTGTTCTCCGCCACGTGCCGGACGCCGAGTTCATGGAGCAGCCGCACGTCGCTCGCGGGGTAGGTCTTGGTGACGACGATCAGCGTCACGTCCTCCCGCTTGCGCCCGGCTGCGGCACAGGCGCAGACGATACGTTCCTCCACGCGTGCCAGATTCCCGGCGAGTTCGCTTCTTCGCTCGTTCGGATCGCTCATGTGCTCTCAGTCCAGCCAGACGTACGAGGCGAGCCGCCCCGTGGTGCGGTCCCGCCGGTAGGAATAGTGGTCCGCCGACTCTCTCGTGCAGACCGGTGAGGTCTCCGTGTCGCGCACTCCCAGTCGGCCGAGCTGGGCGAGCACTCCTGCGGTGACGTCCACCGCCGGTGTCCCCCAGCTCGTTTCGGCGCCGGCCGCGGGCTCGACCGCGGTGACCTCGGCGCGCATGGCCTCGGGCACCTCGTAGCAGCGTCCGCAGACCGCCGGCCCGGTGCGGGCGACGATCCTGGCGGGGTCGGCACCGAGCCGCACCATCGCGTCCACGACGGCGGGGACGATCCCGGCGACCATGCCGGGCCGTCCGGCGTGCGCGGCGCCCGCGACTCCTGCCACCGGGTCGGCGAGCAGAACCGGTGTGCAGTCCGCCGTGAGCACCGCCAGCGCCAGTCCCCGGCGGGCCGTCACCACGGCGTCCACGCACGGCACGTCCGAGGAGCCCCAGGGGCCCTCGACGACCGCGGCCTCCGGGCCGTGCACCTGGTTCATCCACACGACCCGGGCCGGGTCGAGACCCAGCGACTTGGCCGCCAGTTCCCGGTTCGTGCGCACCGCCTCCGGGTCGTCGCCGACCGCTCCGCCCAGATTGAGCTGCTCGTACGGAGCGGCGCTCACCCCGCCCCACCTGTCGGTGAAGGCGAAGTGGGCGCCGCTCTCGTGAAGCTGGTGCCCTATCACTTCAGGAAGTCCGGCACGTCCAGTTCCTCGGCCTGGATGTCCGGGTAGGGGCGGGCCGGCGGAACCTGCGGCGAACCGGCCGGGCCGGGGTAGTCGGAGGCCGAGGGCCGCTCGGCCGGGGCGGGCTCGTCGGCGGCCTGGACCTGGGTGGTCTCGCGCGGGGTGACGCTGCCGAGTCCGCCGAAGGGGGGCCTGGCGGGCTCGGGGCTGGGCCGGGACGGGGCCGCGGGCTCCTCGCG
>NZ_JAAAXQ010000515.1 GCF_009916105.1 Streptomyces sp. GC420
GCGTGGGCGTGGCGGTGGCCGGGCGGGTACGGGGCGGCGTCGTGCGAGGGGCGGGGCTGCGGGGCCCCGCCCTCCGCGACGGGCTGCGGGGCGGTCACGCGGGTGGCTCCTTCCGCAGGCGGCGGGTGTCGGAAGGACCGGTGCCGCCGTCGGGTTCCCCGGCCGGAGGCCGCTCCGCGCCCGGCCCGCGGACCTGGACCGGTGGGCCGGCGGCCACCTCGGGCCCCGGTGGGCGGGTGCGCTGCGGCAGTGGGGCCGCCGGGTCCGCCGGGGCCCCGGTGACCGGCAGGACCGCGGTGGCCGCCGGGTCCGTGCCCGGGCCCGGCGGGGCGGGCGCGGCCGGCGGCGGAGCCGGGTCGCGCCGCGGAAGGGTGACGATCGCCGCCGTCAGCGCGAGCAGGGCGAGCACCTGCGCCACCGGGTGGAAGGGTCCCTCGTCGGCTGCCGGTGCCTCGCCCGCGCCCAGGGCAGCGGTGACACCGGCGCCCAGCATCGCGAAGAGGGCGAGCGGAACCAGAGCTGAGCGCCTGACGTACGCGAGCACCGCCAGCGCGGGGACCAGCAGGGCCCAGGGCCCGGCCACGACGATCAGCACCAGCGTCAGCACCACCGTGCCGAGCACCGCGCCCGGAGCCGGAGGCCCGGGCAGCGGCTCGCCGGCTTCGCCGGGCTCGGCGGGGGCGGCCCCGGAGCGCCGTACGAACGCCAGGGCCAGCAGCCCCAGCAGCGCGATCCCCGCGACGATCAGCCCGGCCTCGTACCACCGGGCGGGCTCGTACTCCAGCTTGATCGTGCCGGCCGAGTCCTGGGGCACCAGCCAGCCCTGCTGCCAGCCGTCGAGCCGTACGGAGCTCAGCTCCTCGCCGTCGAGGGTCGCCTTCCAGCCGTCGTTGGCGTTCCCGTACATCGTCAGGTAGGAGGCGGTACCGGTGCCGACGCGCACCGCGCGCCGGTCACCCGCCCAGTCCTCGACGGTCAGTTCGCGGTCGGCGGCGGGCGGGGTCTCGACCGTGCCGCGGGTCAGCGTCACGTCCGTCACGGCGAGCGGGCCCTCGTCACCCGCCTCCACCACGTGCTCGCCCCTGCCCAGCTGGACCGAGCCGTCCTTCTCCTGTCCCGCGCACAGTTCGACCTTCACCGGCCGTCGCTCGTTCAGATCGCGGACCAGCCCGCTCGCCTTCGTCGCGTGCAGCTCGCCGCCGATCGCCAGCACCGGACCCTTCCCGCACGGCAGGGCGAACTCCGCGTCGGGGTCCGGCTGCGGGCTGCGCAGTTCCTCCAGCGCAGGGACGTACACCTCGCTCAGCCCGACCGGCAGTTGCAGGCGTCCGTCGGCGAGGGGGTGGTGCACTGTCAGCGGCGCCGTCCTGGTGATGGTGATGTCGAGCCTGTTGGTGGTGATCCCCGGGAAGCGCGCCTGCCCGTTCTCGTCGACGGAGGCGATGGCCGCACCGTCGGGGGAGCTGATCTCGATCTGCTCCGGGCGGGCCGAGACTCCGCCCGCCGCGGCGAGCACGATCTCGTCGATCTCCACCTTCTCGCCCGGCCAGCTCAGGTGCAGCACCGGCTTGTCCCCGGCGATCCATGCCGTCGTCAGGTCGCCGTCCATGAGGTTGCGCGGGGTCAGCGAGGTGCCGAGGGCGGCGGTGGAGTCGGCGGTCGCGGTGATGCGCCGCTCCTGCTCGGGCGCCACTTCGTACAGCAGCCGGTCCAGTGCCTCGCCCGCGACGGGCAGCGCGCTGATCTCCGCCGCGTACGCGCCCGACGAGGTCGCCGTGAACTTCCGGTGCAGGCCCGTCTCGGAGGTGGCCGGGGTCAGGCCGCCCGGGTCGGTGGCGCGGTGCATCGAGAAGATCTCCGCGGAGGCCCCGGAGGACGCGGAACCGCTGTCGGAGCCGTCGTCCGCCGCATCCCCCGGCAGCGCCAGCAGCCGGGTGACCTGCACGTCCGGGACCGAGATCTCCGCGAACCCGGCACCGGTCAGCCCGGCCCGCGCCGCCTGCGAGCCGCGGATCTCGGCCTTCAGCCAGCTCGCCCTGCCCTTGGGCGCCTTGACGGACTGCCGGCTGCCGTCGGTCTGCAGCGGACTGTCCTCGAAACCCTGGTCGGTCGAGATCCGGATCTCGGTCGGCGCCGCGCGCAGCGCGTTCCCGGCCAGCGGGGTCACCTCGATCGACGCCGGCATGTCCACCGGCTCGTCGAACTCGACCCGCACCCACTGCCCGACCGGCTCGCCCGCCGTGCCCTCGGCCCACGCGGTCGCCGGATTGCCGTCGAAGGCGTTCACCGGGTCGTACTGCGGCAGGTGGAACAGCCAGTTGCCGCTGCTCGACGCGGTCACGGACTTCGCGCCGCGCAGCTCGGCCACCGTCTGGTGGGAGACACCGCTCGACGGGAGGATCTGCCTCGGCTCCTCGCCCGCGTCCTGGAAGCTGCCCGGCAGGTTCCGCTCGTCCCGTGTGTAGGTGTACGACGTGTTGGTGTTGACCAGCCCGAATCGGGTGTCGGCGCGCCGCAGCCCGTCCGCCACGGCCCGCACGGCGGGGTCGCCCACGCCGGGGTGGTTGTCCCCGGTCAGCACGGCGGGCCGATCCCGCATCTCCGGGTCCGCGGACAGCTGCAGCAGCGCCTCGGGCCCGCCGCTGACCACCGCCGTTCCCGCGACCGGCTTGAGCCCGGCCTGTCCGGGACGCTCCGCAGCGGACGGCGGGGCGTAGATCTCCACCGCCCGCTCCCGCGGGTACAGGCCCGCGACCTGCAAGGGCGTCTCCGGAGGGATCCGCCCCGAGGTCAGCAGCGGCCCGAACTCCGCGACGCGCCGGTAGCCGGAGGACTCCAGCGTCCGTTTCACGGTCTGCGGCGGTACGTAGCCCAACTGGTCCGGGTCGAGGTCGTTGCGCACCACGACGTAGTACAGGCCCGCCCGGCTCAGGTAGTCCGACAGGCCCGGGACCTCGGTGCCCGTCAGCAGCGCCTGCTCGACCGCGTCCATGGCCCGCCGGGCCCCCGGCTGGCCGAACGGCACGTAGTCGCGCTGCGCCCAGCGGGATCCGGCGAGCACGTCGAGCGGCTGGTCGACGGTGGTGCCCCAGGTGTATATGCCGTGCGCGGTGGCCGGGACGACCAGGGCGCGGCTGTCCGGGGAGTTCCCCTCCAGCCAGTCCGCCGCCCGCTTCCACTGCGAGGGCAGCGCCTTGAAGGTGCCGGGCTGGAGGATGTCGCCGTTCAGGTACGGCCAGGCCAGGCCGGGCAGCACCAGCAGTCCCACGACCAGTGGCACGAAGCGCCGGCCGCGCACCCGGCGGGCGCCGCGCTCCCGCGCCGCGACGGCCGTCACATGAGTGAGCCCGAGCACCAGGGCGAGGGCGAGCCCCGGCTGGAACTTGTAGACGTTGCGGAACGGGCGCAGCAGGCCGTCGAGCCAGCCCTGCACCGTGCCGCTGAACGGCGCGCCCGCCGAACCCGCGTAACCGGCCAGCGTGACAAGGACGACCACGAGCACGGTCAGCACCAGCCAGCGGCGCTCCGGCAGGTCGCGTCTCGCCAGGCCCGCGAGCCCGAGCGCGGCGGCCAGCGCCGAGCACAGCACGACGAACACGGAGGACACGACGGCCCAGCCCGCGGGCAGCCAGGCCTCGCCGAAGTGCAGGTAGCCGACCCAGTTGCCGGCGCCGCGCAGCACCTCGGTCGCGGACATCGTGGCCGTGGTGGTGTCGGCCTGCTCGACGTAGGGCAGCCAGTTCTCCCCGTACGAGCCGAGCAGCAGCAGCGGGATCACCCACCACAGCGTCGCCAGGACCACGCCGGGCACCCACCAGCCGATCAGCCGCCACTTGCGGGGGCTCGCGGGGCGGCTCAGCAGGTACAGGCCCACGGGCAGCAGCGCGGCCAGCGTCGACGCCGCGTTCACGCCGCCCATGAAGGGGATCAGCAGTGCCGAGCGCGCCGCGGCGATCCGGGGGGCCGTACGGTCACCGGCCAGCGGGAGCAGCACCCAGGGCAGCATCGCGCCAGGGAGCGCGGCCGCCGAGGTGGAGCCGACGACGACCGTGTAGACGGGCCACAGCGCGTACGCGGCGGCACCCACCAGGCGGCTCGGCCCGTTTCCCGTGCCCAGCCGCTCGGCCAGCCGCAGCGCGCCCCAGAAGGCGGCGGAGACGACCAGCGACAGCCACAGCCGTTCGGCGAGCCACACCGGGATGTGCAGCAGGTCCGTGAGCGCGTAGTACGGCAGCATCGGGAAGGCGTAGCCGACGTACTGGTTGTAGATCCCTCCGAAACCCGCCTGGTCCTGCCACAGCTCACCGAGGTCGGAGAGGAAGCCGAACGGGTCGGTGGCGACCCCGAGTTTGGTGTCGAAGGCGATCTTCCCCGGCGCGGCGGCGAGGAAGGCGACGAACACCAGGGCCCAGAAGCCCAGCAGCCAGCGCCTGCCGCGTGGCCCGTCCGGGG
>NZ_JAAAXQ010000516.1 GCF_009916105.1 Streptomyces sp. GC420
GTCGGGGGCGGGGCCGGGGGCGCGGGACGGACGGACCGTCAGTCCGCTCGACAACCCGGAGGGCACGAAGCCCGGACTCGCGCCGGTGACGACCGACGCGGACAGGGCCGAGGCCCGAAGGCTCATCGGCGAGCTGTCCACCAAGGGACGCGGCCCCAGGACGGGTTACGACCGGGACGAGTTCGGCTACGCCTGGATGGACACGGCCGACGGGGTGCCGCTGGCCCGGAATGGCTGTGACACGCGGAACGACTTGCTGAAACTCCACGGGCGCAACGTTGAGTTCCGTACCGGTTCCGACTGCGTGGTCGTTTCGATGGACGTGTACGACCCGTACACGGGCAAGGACATCGTCTGGAAGAAGGCGAAAGCCACCGAGGTACAGATAGATCACGTGGTGCCGTTGTCGTACGCCTGGCAGATGGGCGCCGTGCGCTGGGACAAGCGGAAGCGGCAGCAACTCGCCAACGACGCGCTCAACCTGATCCCGGTCGGCGGAAGGGCGAACTCCGCCAAGGGCGACTCCGGACCCGCTTCCTGGCTGCCGCCCGACAGGCGGATCAGGTGCGCCTATGCGGTCCGGTTCGCCCAGGTCGCCATCAAGTACGGGATGCCGGTGACGGCACCGGACAGGCGCATGATGCTGCGTCAGTGCGGCGGTTGACGAGCGGTACGGACGTCCCTGCGCGGGCACCGCGTCCGGCCTGACCGGCCGGACGCGGGGGGCGGCCGTCGCGGGGGCGAACCCGCCCCAGGGCGGCCGCGCGGCCCGCTAGCCGAGGATCGTCGCCAGGAACTCCCCGGTCCAGCCCAGCAGTTCCCGTCCGACCAGTGGCCTTCCGCCGATCTTCGAGGGCTTGGGACGCGGGACGAGCACCTGGTGGGCCGCCGCCTTCACGATCGAGCCGGGGTAGACCCGCTTCAGCCGCAGTTCCTGCGACTCCCGCAGCTCCACCGGGGCGAAACGGATGTTGTTGCCCTGGAGGACGATCTCGCCGACACCGCACGCCCGGGCGAGCATCCGCAGCCCGGCGACCAGCAGCAGGTTCTCCACCGGCTCGGGCAGCTTGCCGTAGCGGTCGGTGAGTTCCTCGCGGACCGCCTTGATGTCCTCCTCCGAGTTGGCGGAGGCGATCGAACGGTAGGCCTGGAGGCGCAGCCGCTCGCCCGGCGCGTAGTCGTGCGGAACGTGCGCGTCGACCGGGAGCTCGATCTTGACCTCCAGCGGCTGCTCCTCCTCGGCCCCTCCCTCCAGGGAGGCCCGGTAGTCGGCGACGGCCTCGCCCACCATCCGTACGTACAGGTCGAATCCGACGCCGGCGATGTGCCCGGACTGCTCGCCGCCCAGCAGGTTGCCCGCGCCGCGGATCTCCAGGTCCTTCATGGCGACGTACATGCCGGCGCCCATCTCGGTGTGCTGGGCGATGGTGGCCAGACGCTCGTGCGCGGTCTCCGTGAGCGGCTTCTCCGGCGGGTAGAGGAAGTAGGCGTAGCCGCGTTCCCGGCCCCGGCCGACACGGCCCCGCAGCTGGTGCAGCTGGGAGAGGCCGAAGGTGTCGCCGCGCTCCACGATGAGGGTGTTGGCGTTGGAGATGTCGATGCCGGACTCGACGATGGTCGTCGAGACGAGGACGTCGAACTTCTTCTCCCAGAAGTCGACGACGACCTGCTCCAGCGCGGACTCGGACATCTGGCCGTGGGCGGTGGCGATCCGCGCCTCGGGCACGATGTCCCGCAGCCTGGCCGCCGCGCGGTCGATGGACTCGACCCGGTTGTGGATGTAGAAGACCTGGCCCTCGCGCAGCAGTTCACGCCGGATCGCGGCGCCGATCTGCTTCTCCTCGTACGGCCCGACGAAGGTCAGCACCGGGTGCCGCTCCTCCGGCGGGGTCGTGATCGTCGACATCTCGCGGATGCCGGTCACGGCCATCTCCAGCGTACGGGGGATGGGGGTGGCGGACATGGTCAGGACGTCGACGTTGGCGCGGAGCTTCTTCAGCTGCTCCTTGTGCTCGACGCCGAAGCGCTGCTCCTCGTCCACGACGACCAGGCCGAGGTCCTTGAACTTCGTCTCGGAGGAGAACAGGCGGTGGGTGCCGATGACGACGTCGACGGAGCCTTCGCGCAGGCCCTCCAGGGTGGCCTTCGCCTCCGTGTCGGACTGGAAGCGGGACAGCGCCCGCACCACGACGGGGAACTGCGAGTAGCGCTCGGAGAAGGTTCCGAAGTGCTGCTGGACGAGGAGGGTCGTCGGGACGAGCACGGCGACCTGCTTGCCGTCCTGGACGGCCTTGAACGCGGCGCGGACCGCGATCTCCGTCTTGCCGTAGCCGACGTCGCCGCAGATCAGCCGGTCCATCGGGACGGACTTCTCCATGTCCTCCTTGACCTCGGCGATGGTGGAGAGCTGGTCGGGCGTCTCGGCGTAGGGGAACGCGTCCTCCAGCTCCCGCTGCCAGGGGGTGTCGGGGCCGAAGGTGTGGCCGGGGGCGGCCATCCGCGCGGAGTACAGCCTGATCAGGTCGGCGGCGATCTCCTTGACGGCCTTCTTGGCGCGCGCCTTGGTCTTCGTCCAGTCGGCGCCGCCGAGCCGGTGCAGGGTCGGGGCCTCCCCGCCGACGTACTTGGTGACCTGCTCCAGCTGGTCGGTGGGGATGTAGAGGCGGTCGCCGGGCTGGCCGCGCTTGGCGGGGGCGTACTCGACGAGGAGGTACTCACGGGTGGCACCCTGGACGGTGCGCTGCACCATCTCGATGTAGCGGCCGACGCCGTGCTGCTCGTGGACGATGTAGTCGCCGGCCTCCAGGGTGAGCGGGTCGATGGTCTTGCGGCGGCGCGCGGGCATCCGCTGCCCGTCCCGGCCCGCGGCCTTCTGGCCGGTGAGGTCGGTCTCCGTCAGTACGGCGATCCGCAGGCCGGGGTCGACGAAGCCGTGGTCGAGCGAGCCGCAGGAGACGTGCACGACGGACGGGGCGACGGTGCCCAGCTCGGGCTCCAGCCTGGCGGCGATGCCCTCCCCGCCGAGCACCTCGACGGTGCGGGCGGCGGGGCCGTGGCCCTCGGTGAGGAAGACCGTGCGCCAGCCGTCCGCGAGCCAGCCCTTGGTGTCGGCCAGGGCCCGGGCGGTGTCGCCTCGGTAGCTCTCGGGGGTGTGCATGCCCAGCTTCAGGGTGTCGGAGCCGAGTTCCTCGTCGGCGGCGAAGGGGGAGACCGACCACCACATCATGTCCAGCTCGCGCGCCCGGTCTCGGACGTCCGCGATGCCCCACAGGGAGGCCGCGCCGACGTCGATCGGCGCGTCGCCCCCGCCGGCCGTGGCCGCCCAGGACGCCTGGAGGAACTCCTGCGAGGTGGCCACCAGGTCGGCGGCGCGGGTCCGCACCCGCTCCGGGTCGCAGACGACGGCCATCGCGCCCGGCGGGAGTACGTCGAGCAGCAGCTCCATGTCGTCGACGAGGACCGGTGCCAGGGACTCCATGCCCTCGACGGCGATGCCCTCGGCGATCCTGCCGAGCAGCTCGCCCAGTTCGGGGTGCTCCTCGGCGAGGGCCGCGGCACGGCCGCGGACCTCGTCGGTCAGCAGCAGCTCGCGGCAGGGCGGCGCCCACAGGCCGTGCTCGGCGATCTCCAGGGAGCGCTGGTCCGCGACCTTGAAGTACCGGATCTCCTCGATGTCGTCGCCCCAGAACTCGATGCGCAGGGGGTGTTCCTCGGTGGGCGGGAAGACGTCGAGGATGCCGCCGCGCACGGCGAACTCGCCGCGCTTCTCCACCAGCTCCACCCGCTGGTACGCGGCCGCCGCGAGGCCCGCCACGATCTCTTCGAGGTCGGCGGTCTGCCCGCTGCGCAGACTCACCGGCTCCAGGTCGCCGAGGCCCTTGACCTGCGGCTGGAGCACGGACCTGACGGGGGCGACGACCACGCTGACCGGTCCCGCCGACGGGTCGTCGGCCTTCGGGTGGGCGAGCCTGCGCAGCACGGCCAGCCGCCGGCCCACGGTGTCCGACCGCGGGGACAGCCGCTCGTGCGGCAGCGTCTCCCACGACGGGTACTCCACCACGCCGTCCGGCGGCAGCAGGGACCGCAGCGCCGCCGCCAGGTCCTCCGCCTCCCGCCCCGTCGCGGTCACGGCGAGGACGGTGCGCCGGGTCTCACGTGCCAGCGCCGCCACCGCGAACGGCCGCGCGGCCGGCGGCCCGACCATGTCGACGTGCATACGGTTGCCGTCTCCCGCGGCCTTGACGGCTTCGGCGAGTGCGGGGTCCTTGATGACGGCGTCGAGCAGACCGTACAGGCTCATGGAGGCAATCCGTCCCGGTATGACCAGTGATGATCGGCTGGTGGGCAACGCGAACCGCCCGACACGTCGAACGGGCCGGGGGTCTTCCAGACTACGTCGCCCCGCCGACAGCCGTGGCGGCCCCCGCCCGCCACCGGCCCCGGC
>NZ_JAAAXQ010000517.1 GCF_009916105.1 Streptomyces sp. GC420
GACCGCACCGCCCCGGGCCGGTGCGGTCCGCACCGACGCTCCGGTCCGGCGGGTCGGCTCCGGCGGTGGCTCCGGCGGTCCGTCCCCGGTGGAGTCACCCGGTCGCCGTGGCCTCGTCCTCCCGCGTCGCGGCGTGCCCGGACGCCGCCGGGCCGGCCATCACGAGGTGCGCGTTGGCCTCCGCCTCGCGCTCGAAGCGGTCCCCGGGGTCGGAGACGTTCAGCCCGGCGCCGTTGTCGGTGCCGGCGACCGGTCCTTGACGCTGCTGGATGACATGCGTCAGTTCGTGGGCCAGTGTGTGCTTGTCCGCCCCGCCCTCACCGACGACCACATGGCTGCCGGAGGTGTACGCCCTCGCCCCGACCTCCGAGGCCGAACGCTGGGCGACGGCGTCCGTGTGGAGGCGTACGTCACCGAAGTCGGCGCCGAGCCGGGACTCCATCTCCGCGCGCAGCGGCCCGTCGAGCGGGCGGCCGGCGGATCGCAGGACGGCGTGCACCGCGGACCGCTGGACCGACGGGCCGTGGCCGCAGTCCGCGTTGTGCTCGTGCCGTTCCTCGCCGACGGCGCGGGCCACGGCGGCGTTGCCCGCCGCGCGCTGCAGTGCGAGGATCCCGGCGGCACCGGCCGGCAGGTGCGCGGTGGCCGGCACCGCCGCCCGGGGAGCGGTCTTGCCGGGCTGTCTGTCCTGCGCGTGCACGAACACTCTCCCTCAGCCGGTGGGCACACTTCCGGCACAGGTACCGCGGGAGCCGGCCGCCCCGGAAGGTACTCGGGGGCAGACATGGGGGCAGAGGGGCGCCGTTGCCCCTGCGGGCAACGGCGATGCCCCCGATCGGGTACCGGGGGACGTTTCGGGGACGCGCTTCGCGCGTGAGGGTGAGAGGCGTCCTGTCTCGTACCCCGAGGAGAGCAGAGCATGCCCTCGTATCTGTCGCCCGGCGTCTACGTCGAGGAGGTGGCCAGCGGCTCGCGTCCGATCGAGGGAGTGGGCACCTCGGTGGCGGCCTTCGTCGGGCTGGCGCCGACCGGCCCGCTGAACGAGCCCACGCTGGTGACCAACTGGACGCAGTACGTGGCTGCCTTCGGCGAGTTCACCGACGGGTACTACCTCGCGCACTCCGTCTACGGCTTCTTCAACAACGGCGGCACCGCCGCCTACGTCGTACGCGTCGGTGGCAGCCCCGGCGGCGTGGCCGGCGAGTCCGGCGGCCCGGCCGCGGTGACGGGCGCGGGTGCCGCCCCCGCCGCGCTGCCGCCCGGCGAGCCCCAGCAGCTCGGCACCTTCACGGTGTCGGCGATCGCGCCCTCGCAGAGCGGCGGAGGGATCGCCGTGGAGGTCGCGGACCCGGAGGGCGAGGGCCCGGCCGAGCGCTTCCGGCTGATCGTCAAGGACGGCGACAAGGTCGCCGAGACGTTCGACGTGACCGCCAAGAAGGGCGGCCGCAACTACGTCGTCACCCAGGTCAAGGAGCGGTCGCGGCTCATCGCCGTCCAGGAGGCCGCACCCGCCGGGCAGCTCGCGCGGCCCGAGAACCAGAGCGTGGCGCTCGCGGCCCCCGCGGCCGCCGCCCCGGCCGCCCCGGCCGGGCGGACGAGCGGCCACCCCGGCCCCGCCGAGTACCTCGGAGACTCCGCGGACCGCACCGGGTTCGGTGGTCTGGAGGCCGTCGACGAGGTGTCGATGGTCGCCGTGCCCGACCTGATGGCCGCCTACCAGCGCGGCGCGATCGACCTGGAGGCCGTCAAGGCCGTCCAGCTCGGTCTGATCGCGCACTGTGAGCTCATGGGCGACCGGGTCGCCGTCATCGACCCGCCGCCGGGCCTGAACGCCCGCGGAATCCGGGTGTGGCGCCAGGAGACCGCCGGCTACGACTCCAAGTACGCGGCCCTGTACTACCCCTGGATCAAGGTCTTCGACCCGGCCACCGGCCAGACCCGGATGGTGCCGCCGAGCGGCCACGTCGCCGGCATCTGGGCCCGCAACGACTTTGAACGGGGCGTGCACAAGGCCCCCGCGAACGAGGTCGTGCGCGGCGCCGTCGACCTGGAGATGCAGATCACCCGCGGCGAGCAGGACCTGCTCAACCCCCTGGGCATCAACTGCATCCGTGCCTTCCCCGGCCGCGGGATCCGGGTTTGGGGTGCCCGCACCCTCTCCTCCGACCCGGCCTGGCGCTACCTGAACGTGCGCCGGTACTTCAACTACCTGGAGGAGTCGATCCTGATCGGCACCCAGTGGGTGGTGTTCGAGCCGAACGACCAGGCGCTGTGGGCGAGGATCCGGCGCAACGTGTCAGCCTTCCTCGTCAACGAGTGGCGCAACGGTGCCCTCTTCGGCGCCCGGCCGGAGGAGGCGTACTACGTCAAGTGTGACGAGGAGACCAACCCGCCGGAGTCGGTCGACCTCGGCCGCGTCATCTGCGAGATCGGCATCGCGCCGGTCAAGCCCGCCGAGTTCGTGATCTTCCGGCTCGCGCAGTTCTCCAGCGGCAGCGGGGAGCTGGAGGAATAGGGCGCCGTACGCGGCAGGCGCCGGGGCGGGCGTCCCGCCCGCTCCGGGGCGCCCGCCGACCACCCCCTACCCCGCCGACCGCGCGCCCGCCAGGGCACCGAGGCACGGGGCCACGGGACACGGGACGCGGGGACACAGGGCCGCGGGGACACGGCAGCCGCACTGCCCTGGCCCCTGCCCCGTCCCGCCGCACCGCCCCGTCAGCACCGCCCGCACCCCCGCAGAACCGCATCGCCACACCGCTAGAAGGACGGACAGGACCTCATGAGTCTCCAGCCGGGTGACGCCCTCACCTCACACAATTTCGGCCTCCAGATCGACGGCGTCATGGTCGAGTACCTCGCCGAGGTCAGCGGCCTGAGCATCGAGCAGGACGTCATCGAGTACCAGCAGGTCTCGGCGCAGGGCAAGCCCGTGACGAAGAAGATGCCGGGCGTGAAGAAGGCCGGCACGTGCACCGTCGTGCGCGGCATGACCCAGTCGGCGGCCTTCAACCAGTGGATCACCGAGTCGATCGCCGGCGCGATGGGCACGGCCCGCAAGAACGCCACGATCATGGTGATGGACTATCAGAACAACCCGGTCAAGCGGTACAACATGCGCAACGCGTGGTGCAGCAAGATCGACACAAGCACGGTGAAGGCAGGCGAGGCGTCCGCGCTCACCGAGACCGTGACCATCACGTTCGAAGAACTGGTCATCGAGTAATGCGCCGTACGGCTCCCATGCCGCCCTCGGCCGCGGCGGCGGTGCCCGAGCCGGGCACCGCGCCGCAGCCGGGTCCCGGGCAGGGCGCGCAGCCGGTCCCGGAGCAGGGGCCCGGGTCCGCCGTCCACGCGCCGGCCGCCCCGCACCCGGCCGCCGAAACGGCGGCGCAGCGCCTGCGCACCGAGTTCGAGTTCGAACTTCCCCGCGGCTACGTCGACGAGTCCGGCACCGTGCACCGGCACGGCGTGATGCGCCTCGCCACCGCCCGCGACGAGTTGATCCCGCTGCGGGACATGCGGGTGCAGGAGAACCCGGCGTACCTGTCGGTGGTGCTGCTCGGACGCGTGATCACGCGGCTCGGCACGCTGCCGCTGGTTCACGACGGGGTGGTGGAGAACATGTTCGCCTCCGACCTGGCCTTCCTTCAGGACTTCTACCGGCAGGTCAACGCCGAGGGGCACACCCGGGCCGGGGTGACGTGTCCGCACTGCGAGCAGCCGTTCGAGGTCGAACTCGGCGGGAGCCGCCTGGGGGAATCGTGACGTACGCGACCGACCGTATCCACGAGGAGATCGCGTACATCGCCTACCACTTCCACTGGAGCATGGAGGAGATCCTGGACCTCGAACACCGCGACCGGCGCCGGTACACCGAGCAGATCGCGGCCCTCGTCGCCCGCGCGGCGGGGGAGGGGTGAGGGGACCATGGGCTTCCTCGACCGGCTGAGGGGCGGCGCCCGCCGCAGTCCCGAGGCCGCTCCGCCCGCCGCGGCGCCGCGCCGCACCGGGGCGGGAGCGGACGGCCACACCCTCCCGGGTCCGGCAGGTGCCGTGGGTGCGGGTGCGGGTGCGGGTGCACGGGGTGCTGCCGGTGCTGCCGGTCCCGCCGGCACGGAGAGCGGCGCACCGCGGGCCGGGACCGTGCCGAACGCCGTACGTACCGCCGCGTGGCCCGAGCTGCCGCCCATCCAGCGGGCCACCACAGGGTCGGCGGCCCCCGTCGCCGATCCCGGATTCGGGGGACGGCTGACCACCTGGCAGAACCCGTCCTTCATGGGGACGCTGAACCACGCGGTCCTCGACGGGGCGCCGGGCGGGCTGGTCAAGGGCGTACTCGCCACCTCGGCGGAACCCGCGTCCGGGCTCGAACTGCCGTCGCTGACCCTGCCGGTCGCCACCGGGCCCCAGGC
>NZ_JAAAXQ010000518.1 GCF_009916105.1 Streptomyces sp. GC420
GCCCCGCCCCATCGCTCACCCCTCGCACCCGCGCGGGTCCGTTCCGCCGCCCGCCGCCCGCCGGGCAGCGGACGCGGGGCGAGGACGCGGGCCGGTCAGCCACCGGGCGTGCCGCCCCCCACCGGATCGTCGAGCACGGCCTGCACCACCGCATGCGCCGCTCCAAGCAGCGGTCCGTCCGAGCCCAGCCTGGACACGGTCACCGTGCCGCGGTGCGGGCGGTCCGGGTCGGTGACCCGCCGTCCGAGCTCCTCCTCCAGCGCGGGCAGCAGCCAGGGCGCCAGCCGGGACAGCGCCCCGCCGAGGACCACGGTCTCGGGGTCGAGGAGGTTGACCGCGCCCGCCAGCGCGATGCCCAGGGCGGAGCCCGCGTCGCGCAGGGCGCCGCGCGCCGCCTCGTCGCCCCGCGCGGCATGTTCGGCGAGTACGTCGATGGCGCCAGGACCCGAGGCGAGGCCCGCCGCGCGGAGTACCGCCTCCTCGCCCGCGTACTGCTCCAGACAGCCGCGCCCGCCGCAGACGCACGCGGGGCCGTCCGGGTGGATCGGCACATGACCCAGCTCACCGGCGAAGCCGTGCCGACCGCGCAGCAGCCGCCCGTCGACGACGATCGCGGCGCCGATGCCGATCTCCGCCGAGACGTGCACGAAGTCCTGCGGTGCCGAGCCGCCGCTGGTCCAGAGCTCGGCGAGGGCCCCGAGGTTGGCCTCGTTGTCGACGCTCAGCGGCGCCGGCGCGTCCCGCAGAGCGGGGCCGAGATCGACACGGGACCAGCCGAGGTTCGGAGCCCTGACCACGGTGTGCCCGTCCCGGGTCACCAGACCGGGGACGGCAACCGCGAGGCCCGCCGGGCGCAGCCCCTCGGCGCGCGCCTCCCCGGCCACCCGGTCCACCAGCGCGGCGAGCTCCGCCAGGACCGGGCCCGCGGGGCGGCCCCGATTGTCGGCGGCCACCCGGACCCGGGCGCGCACCTCGCCGCGCAGGTCGACCGCGCAGGCCGCGAGGTGGTCGACGCCGATCTCGGCGCCGATCCCGGCCGGTCCCCGGTCGTTGAGCGCCAGCGCGCTGCCGGGCCGTCCGACGCCGCTGGACTGCAGCGCCTCGGGGCCGAGCTCCACCAGCAGCCCGGCCCTTACCAACTCGTCCACGAGCGTCGACACGGCGGCCCGGGTGAGTCCGACCTGCCCGGCCACGGCCGCCCGGGATATGGGCGCCCGGCCGGCGACGGTCCGCATCACCAGGGAGAGGTTGCGCTGCCGGATCGCCTGCTGGGTGAGCGGGGAGCCCCCGTTCCCGGGCCCCGCCTTCGCTGCCGCCGGCTCCGGGCGTCCCGCCTTCGTGCCGGCCGCGCCGCCGCCGGGCCGCGTGGCCCTCTCTCCTCCCTTCCCGGCCTTCCCGGTGATCGCGGCACGCGCGTTCCCGGCGCTCCCGCCCCGGCCTTCGGCCGTGCCCGCGATCGGCCCCCGGCTGCCCTTTCCGGCCTTTCCCCGGCTCACGCCCCCTCCGTTCCCGACTGCCGCAGCAGCGGGCCGGCGCCGGTCAGTACCGCTCGCAGCCGCTCCACCGCGGCCTCGTCCCGCTCCACGGCGTCGTAGGACGGGCCCTCGGCGGTGCCCCAGCGGCGGGCGACGGCCGCCGGGTCCTCGCCGAGGAGCAGTCCCGCCGCCTGCGCCGCGGCACCGAGCGCGACGAGCTCCCGTGCCGCGGGAACCCGTACCGCGCGTCCCGACAGCCGCCGCACGGTCTCGCGCCAGGCCGTACCGCGTGCGCCGCCGCCGATGAGCAGCAGCGGAGCCGCGGGGTCCGCGTCCGCGTCCAGCACCCGGTCCAGGGCCTCGAGCAGGGCGAACACCGCCCCGTCGTAGGCGGCCTGGAGGATCTGGCCGGCCGTGGTGTCGTGCCGCAGCCCGTAGAACAGACCGGAGGAGCGCGGCAGGTTGGGGGTGCGTTCGCCGTCGAGGAAGGGCAGCACGACGGGCGCACCGCCCGGAGCGCCGGACCGCAGGGCCTCCACGGCCTCCCGGTCGAGCCCGAACAGGGCCGCGATCCGGTCGATGGCGAGTGTGCAGTTCAGGGTGCAGGCGAGCGGCAGCCAGTCGCCGCGCGCGTCGGCGAAACCCGCGACGGTGCCGGTGGGGTCGGCGGGGCGGTGTGCGGAGACCGCGTACACCGTGCCGGAGGTGCCGAGGCTCAGCACCGGCTCTCCCGGCCGCAGGCCGAGGCCGAGCGCCGCGGCCGCGTTGTCACCGGTGCCGGGGGCGACCAGGGCGCCCTTGGGCAGGGGGAGTCCGGGGTGCTCGCGGACGGTTCCCGCGACCTCGCCCGGGCGTACGACGCGCGGCAGCTGGGCGGGGGAGAGGCCGACGCGGTCGAGGATCTCCTCGTCGTACGCCTCGGTGACCCCCGACCACCAGCCGGTGCCGGAGGCGTCGCCGCGGTCGGTGGTGCCCTCGCCGGTGAGCCGTTCGGTGAGGTAGTCGTGCGGCAGGCGGACCGCGGCGACGGCGTCCGCCGCCTCCGGCTCGTGCTCGGTCAGCCAGGCCCACTTGGTGACGGTGAAGGAGGCGCCCGGCACGCTGCCGAACCGGTCCGCCCACACCTTGGGGCCGCCCAGTTCCTCCACCAGCCGCTCCGCCTGGGGCGCCGAGCGGACGTCGTTCCACAGCAGGGCCGGGCGCACCGGGCGGCCTTCCGCGTCCAGGGTGACCAGGCCGTGCTGCTGGCCGCCCACCGAGATCGCGGCGGCCTGGCGGACCAGTGGTCCGCAGTCGGCCAGTGCCCGGCCGAGCGCCTCCCACCACTGCCCGGGGTCGCTCTCCCGCCCGGGGCCGCCGGAGACCGTGTGCGGAGCCTGCCCGCTCGCCACCACCTCACCCGTCCCGGCGTCGACGACCAGTGCCTTCGTCGACTGGGTGGAGCTGTCCACCCCGACGACGAGCGGCCCCTCGGGTGCTGTCATCACGCGTCTCCTTTGTCCCGGTTCCTGTTTTCGTCGGCTTCCGCGGCTTCCCAACGATGCCTTCGCATACTAATTTGTAAACGGCCATGACGAAATAGATCCGGGAGCCCGCATGAACTACCAGCCCACTCCAGAGGACAGGTTCACCTTCGGTCTGTGGACCGTAGGCTGGCAGGGCCGGGACCCCTTCGGCGACGCCACGCGCGCCCCGCTGGACCCGGTGGAGTCCGTACAGCGCCTCTCCGAACTCGGCGCGTACGGCGTGACCTTCCACGACGACGACCTGATCCCCTTCGGGTCCTCCGACACCGAGCGCGAGTCGCACGTCAAGCGCTTCCGCCAGGCCCTGGACGCCACCGGCATGACCGTGCCGATGGCCACCACCAACCTCTTCACCCACCCCGTGTTCAAGGACGGCGCCTTCACCGCCAACGACCGGGACGTACGCCGTTACGCGCTGCGCAAGACCATCCGCAACATCGACCTCGCCGTGGAGCTCGGCGCGAAGACCTACGTGGCCTGGGGCGGCCGAGAGGGCGCCGAGTCCGGTGCCGCCAAGGACGTGCGCGTCGCCCTCGACCGGATGAAGGAGGCCTTCGACCTCCTCGGGGACTACGTCGTCGAGCAGGGATACGACCTCAGGTTCGCCGTCGAGCCCAAGCCCAACGAGCCCCGCGGCGACATCCTCCTGCCCACCATCGGCCACGCCCTCGCCTTCATCGAGCGCCTGGAACGCCCCGAACTGGTCGGCGTCAACCCCGAGGTCGGCCACGAGCAGATGGCCGGGCTCAACTTCCCGCACGGCATCGCCCAGGCGCTGTGGGCGGGCAAGCTGTTCCACATCGACCTCAACGGCCAGTCCGGCATCAAGTACGACCAGGACTTCCGCTTCGGCGCCGGAGACCTGCGCGCCGCGTTCTGGCTCGTCGACCTGCTGGAGACGGCCGGCTACGCGGGACCGCGGCACTTCGACTTCAAGCCGCCGCGCACCGAGGACTTCGACGGCGTCTGGGCCTCGGCGGCGGGCTGCATGCGCAACTACCTGATCCTCAAGGAGCGTGCCGCCGCCTTCCGCGCCGACCCCGAGGTCCGGGAGGCACTGCGCACCTCCCGGCTCGACCAGCTCGCGCTGCCCACCGCCGAGGACGGCCTGGCCGGCCTGCTTGCCGACCGCTCGGCCTTCGAGGAGTTCGACCCCGAGACGGCCGGCGCGCGCGGTATGGCCTTCGAACGCCTCGACCAGCTGGCGATGGACCACCTCCTGGGCGCCCGCGCCTGAAACCGCCCCGGGTGCGGCGGCCTCCGCGGGAGCACGGGCCCCTTCAGGATCCGGCCGGGGCCGTCTTTCCGGCCGGGGTCGTCGCACCACCGCCCCACCACCGCCCCACCCGGGCGCGGCCGGCACCGCCGGCACACCTCCGCCCGGGTGGGGCGGTGGTGGGG
>NZ_JAAAXQ010000519.1 GCF_009916105.1 Streptomyces sp. GC420
CCGTACGCATCACACCCACCGAACACCCGGAGGCCACCACCGTCCCCGAGGGCAACCTCACCATCACCCCCTTCACCGAACTACGGGCCGAACTCGTACCCCCCACCGTCAAAGGACGCCTGCGCGGACGCCCCCGACTCGCCGTCGACAACCTCGGCAACACCAAACTCACCGCCTCCATCACCGGAAGCGACAACGGCGACCAGCTCACCTACGACCTCACCCCCAGCAACATCCAGATCGAACCCGGCCGCGCCGCCTTCGTCGACGCCCGCCTCAAACCCCGCGAAATCATCTGGTTCGGCTCCAAGGAAGAACGCCCCTACACCCTCGCCGTCCAACGCTCCGGCACCCAGCCCACCACCATCGACGGCACCTACGTCCAACACGGATTCCTCCCCCGCTGGCTCGCCACCGCCCTCGGCCTCACCCTCGCCCTCACCATCACCTTCGTCATGCTCTGGCTCGCCCAGAAGCCCCAAATACGCAGCCTCGCCATGGAAAAGGTGGAGGAAGCGGGCGCGACAGCGCTGCCGACGCCCGGTCCGTCGCCCTCGCTCGTCGCGCCGCCGCCGGACTCCGTGACCGAGCCGTCCACGTCGCCTTCCGCGTCCGTGTCCGCGGAAGGGCAGCCGGGCGGTGCCGGCGGCGCCGGCGGGAAGCAGGAGAAGCCCGAGGGGAACAAGGAGCCCGAGGGGCCGCTGCCCGCGACGAAGGTCCTTCTGAGGAACATGGTCACCGGCAGGTGCGCCGACGTCCCCGGCGGCGGGGAGGGGCAGCAGGACGGCCCGGTCAACCAGTCCACCTGCAACAGCACGCCGGAGGACAACCAGCTCTGGGACCTCGAAGTGCGGTACGAGGAAATCGGCCCCGAAGGCTCCGACCTCTTCCAGATACGCAACTCCAAGGACCGTCTCTGCCTCGACCTGGGGGAGTTCGGTGCCAGGGCTCCCTCCACGCCGGTCTCCGAGTACCCCTGCAACGGCACGACCGGCGACAACCAACTGTGGTGGCTGGACGAGCAGGAGGACGGGAACTACTGGATCCGCAACTACGCCAGCAACCAGCTGTGTCTGGATGTGGCGGGCATCCACGACACGAACATCGACGTGCGGCTGACCATTTTCGGGTGCGACAAGGCCGACGACCACGCGTGGCAGATCGCCAAGCGCTGAGCCGCCCCGGGGCGGCGGCGTCCTGGCCACTTGCCGGGACTTTCGGGCAAAAAGGCTGCCCCGTGGCCTGCTGACCTGGCCTCACTGCGCGCCATAGCGTCAAATGGTGAGCCTTTGGACTTCCCTGGAGCCCGCCTCGGCGACCGTGGACCCCGGCAGTACCACGACCGTACGGCTGCGGCTGCGCAACACCGGCGACGTCGTCGACGAATACCGCTTCGAACCGGTCGGCGACGTCGCGCCCTGGACGACCGTCGAGCCGCAGACACTCCGGCTCTACCCCGGCACCACCGGAACCGTCGCACTGACCTTCGCACCACCGCGCACCCCCGACGCCACCGCCGGACCCAACCCCTACGCCGTACGCATCACACCCACCGAACACCCGGAGGCCACCACCGTCCCCGAGGGCAACCTCACCATCACCCCCTTCACCGAACTACGGGCCGAACTCGTACCCCCCACCGTCAAAGGACGCCTGCGCGGCCGGGAAGACCGAGCACGACAGCGACACCACGACCGCGCTGAGCCGGTTCGTCCGCGACAACATCCAGTACCTGGACGGGAAGGTCGAGGAGCGGGTGAAGACCGGCTACGGTCCCACGCTGCAGCGGCTGATCACCGACTATCAGCAGGACGTGGGGCTCACGGTCACCGGCGAGGCGGACGCGGCGACCTTCGCGTCCCTGCACGGAGGCAGGGTCGCCTCCCAGAACAGCCCCGGGAAGGTCACGGCGGACAGCTTCCCGCCGGCCACCGTCGACTTGGGCTGACCGGCTCTGCGCCGTCCCTGCCGTTCCGCCCGGTCCGGGAAGCCCCGGCCCGGGCGGAACGGCAGCACGCGGTGACGCCCGGGACCGGCGGACCGAGTCGCGGTCCGCCGGTCACCGGTGTCCGGCCTGCCCCTGCCGGCCGTGCCGCCCGCCGTGCCACGCGCTCTGCCGCCGCCGCCCGCTACCAGCCGCCCTCGCCGGGCACCAGGCGGCCCGCCTTGCGGTACTCCCGCCTGGCTCCCTCCAGGAGGTCGGCCGTCGTAACCGGCTCGCCGCGCCCGGCCGCCGCGTAGGCGGCGGTGACCACGGCGCTGCGGATCGAGCCGCCCGCCAGCTCGAAGTCGCGGGCGGCGGGCCCGGGATCGGTGTCCTCGGTGCGCGGCACGTGCGACAGGCTGTGCCGCCACAGGGCCAGGCGCTGGCCGGCGTCGGGGAACGGGAAGTCGATCACCAGGTCGAGACGCCGGGTGAACGCCTCGTCGATGTTGGCCCGCAGGTTGGTGGTGAGCAGGGCGATGCCGTCGAAGGACTCCAGGCGCTGGAGCAGGTAGGCGCTCTCCATGTTGGCGTAGCGGTCGTGGGAGTCCTTGACCTCCGAGCGCTTGCCGAAGACGGCGTCGGCCTCGTCGAAGAGGAGCACGGCGTCCGTGCGGTCCGCCTCGGCGAAGATCCGCTCCAGGTTCTTCTCGGTCTCGCCGACGTACTTGTCCACGACGGACGACAGCTGTACGACGTAGAGGTCCAGGCCGAGTTCGGCGGCGACGACCTCCGCGGACAGTGTCTTGCCGGTACCCGACTCGCCCGCGAACAGCCCCAGGACGCCACGGCCCCTGCCACCTCCGGCGCTGAGCCGCCAGTCGCCGAGCACCCGCTCGCGGTGCCGGGCGCGAAGGGCGAGTTCGTGCAACTGCCCCAGTGGCTTGTCCGGCAGGACGAGGTCGTTCCAGCCGACCTCGGGGCGGATCCGGCGGGCGTGCCGCTCCAGCCCGGAGGCGGACTGCTGCCGGGCGGCGAGCCGCAGATGGACGGCGGACAGCGGCGTGCCTTCGAACAGGGCAAGGTCCCGGGCCGCTCGCGCGGCGCGCAGGATGCGGTCGCCGCCGAGCCGGTAGGGGGCGACGGTGCCGCCCAGGTCGAGGTGCGGACCGTCCGCCGCCGCACCGAGCGCCGCCGACCACGCCTCCACGGCGCCGGACCGCACCCGGGGGGCGTCGAGGACGAGGGGGTCCGGTTCGCACCACTGCGGGTCGTAGGGCCGGGACCCGGCGAACAGGACGGACACGTCTCGCGCGCCGTGCGCGGCCAGGGCGCGTACGAGCGGACCCGGATCGTCGGGCAGCGGCGACACCACGACCGCGCGGTCACGCAGCCGGGCCTCGCGCAGCAGCTCGGCCAGCGGCGCCTCCCCGGCCGCCGCGCCGCCGTCCGCGGCACCGCTCGCGCCGCCGCCCGGCACGAAGTGCAGGGCTTCCCGGCCGCAGGCGCGCAGTGCGGCCGCGGCGCCGGCCAGGCCGTCTCCCTCGCGGTGCTCGCGCAGGTAGACGGTGAGCGGTCCGGCGGCCAGGCGGCCGGCGAGCCTGCGGACGAAGCCCTCGTCGTACGCGGCCGGGGAGTGCGCAGGCAGCGCGAGCGGGCGGACGTGGCGGGCCAGGGCGGGGTCCTGGGTGTCGTCGCCGAGGAGGTGGGCGATCAGCCGGTCGGGGACGCGCAGCGCGCGGCTGAGGAAGGGGCGTTCCGGTTCCTCGACGACCAGCAGCCCGAGCGAGACCAGGGGCGCGGAGGGATCGAACCTGGCCCGCCCCTGCGGGAGGTGCGGCGGCAGACCGCACAGGTCGAGGGCCAGGCCCGTGGTGGCGCGGCGGCGGGAGACGTCGTCGTTGAGGTAGCCGTACAGCGGCTCGAAGGTGCGGTCCAGGTCGGGCGCGAGGGCGATGAGCAGGACGCGGGTGTCCAGCCCGGTCAGCCCGAGCCGGGCGGACAGCGCCGCCAGCCGGTCTCCGGGCCCGCCACCGCCCGCCTCGTGCCCGGGCGGTGCGGTGTCCGTCCTCGCCCTCGCGGGCGCCAGCAGGTGCCGTACGGCATCGTCGGACAGGTACAGGCCGCGCAGCGGATCCGCGGCGGTGGGATCGTCGGCACTGCGCAGCTCGACCAGCCGCGCAACCCGCTCGCGAAGCCCGGCCAGTCGGCCCACGAGCACGTCGGCGGCATCCGCCCGGCCGCCGACCACATCCGCGGAACCACCCTCGCCCCGCGAGCGGTCGCCCACGCCCGGGGCGGAATCGGCCGCCACCCGAGTGTGATCAGCGGCACTCGCGGAGAGCCCGGTCACGCCCCCGGCAGAGCCGACAGCACCACCGGCGGAACCAGCCC
>NZ_JAAAXQ010000051.1 GCF_009916105.1 Streptomyces sp. GC420
GAGCAGCACCGCGACGGTGTCGCCGCGTCCGGCTCCGTGTTCCCGGAGGGACCGGGCGAGCCGGTTGGCGCGCCGGTTGAGTTCGGCGTAGGTGAGGTGTTCTGCGCCGTACGTCACGGCGGGGGCGTCGGGGCTGCGGCGGGCCTGCCGCTCGACCAGCCGGTGCAGGCAGTCCGCGGCCGGCTCGGGGGCCACCGGCCGGGCGTACAGGGCGTCCCGCTCCTCCGTGGTGAGCAGTTCCAGGCGCGACAGCGGGCGGGCGGGGTCGGCCAGGGCGCTGCGCAGCAGGCGTACGTAGTGCTCGGCGAAGCGCTCCACGGTGGCGCGGTCGAAGAGGTCGGTGGCGTACTGGAGGGTGCCGAGCAGTCCGTCGGGCAGTTCGGTGACGGCGAGGCTGAGGTCGAACTTGGCGGTGCCGTTGTCCACGTCCACGACCCGCACCGACACGCCGTGCAGGGGCAGGGAGTCCAGCTGCTCGGGGTGCAGCTGGAAGAGGACGTCGAAGAGGGGGTTGCGGCCGGGGTCGCGGTCCGGGCGGAGTTCCTCGACCAGCCGGTCGAAGGGGAGGTCCTGGTGGTCGTAGGCGGCCAGGGCGGTGTCCCTGACCCGGGCCAGCAGGTTCTGGAAGGAGGGGTCGCCTGACAGGTCGGAGCGCAGGACGAGGGTGTTGACGAAGAAGCCGATGAGCGGCTCCAGTTCGACCCTGCTCCGGCCGGCGATGGGGGTGCCGACCGCGACGTCGGTCTGGCCGCTCCAGCGGGCCAGGAGTGCCTTGAAGCCGGCCAGCAGCACCATGAAGAGGGTGCCGCCTTGTTCCTGGCCGAGGGTGGTGAGCCGGTCGCGCAGGTCTGCGGGCAGCCGGAACGTGAGGGTGTCGCCGGCACCGGAGCGCACGCGGGGCCGGGGCCGGTCGGCCGGCAGTTCCAGCGGGGTGGTCCCGGCGAGCCTCTCGCGCCAGTGGGCCAGCTCGCCGGCGAAGCCGTCCGACTCCATCCGCCGCTGCTGCCAGTGGGCGAAGTCGGCGTACTGGATGGGGAGTTCCGGCAGCTCGGCGGTGGTGCCGCGGACCCGGGCCGCGTATCCGGCGGACAGCTCCCGCCACAGCACGGGCAGCGACCATCCGTCGCCGACGGTGTGGTGGAGCACCAGCACCAGCAGATGGGCGTCCTCGGCGGTGCGGACGAGCCGGGCCCGCAGCAGCGGCGCGTTCCGCAGTGCGAAGGGGGTGGCGGCGTCGGCCCGGGCGAGGTCGTGGGCCTGTGCCTCGGCGCGGTCCCGGGGCAGGCCGGAGAGGTCGGTGAACTCGGTGGTGAAGACGTCGCCGGGCTCGACGGTCTGGACCGGCTGTCCGTCGTCGACGGTGATCCGGGACCGCAGCACCTCGTGGCGGCGGACGACCATGGCGAGGGCGTCCGCGAGGGCCCGCGCGTCCAGCGGCCCGTCGAGCCGGAGCACGACGGGGATGTTGTAGTCGGGCCGTCCGGGCTGGAGCTGGTCGAGGAACCACAGCCGCCGCTGGGCGTACGACAGGGGTGCGGCGGTGCTCGCGGGGCGGCGGGGGATGGTGTCCTCGGCTGCGGCAGGGGCGGCGAGCGTGTCGACGGCGGCGGCGAAGGCCCGCAGGACGGGGTGTTCGAACAGCGTCCGCAGCGGGATCTCGGTGCCCAGGCGCCCGCCGAGCCGGGACACCGCGCGGGTGGCCCGCAGCGAGTGGCCGCCGAGGGCGAAGAAGTCGTCGTCGCGTCCGACCCTGTCGACGCCCAGCACCTCCGCCCACACGGCGGCGACGGACTTCTCGGTCGTCGTGGCCGGCGCGGTCCAGGTGTCCGGCGTTTCGTCCGGCGGCACCGGGAGCGCCGCCCGGTCGATCTTGCCGTTTGGGGTGAGGGGAAGCTCGGGCAGCATCACGAACGCGGTGGGCAGCATGTAGTCGGGCAGGGCGCCCGCGAGGGCGCGGCGCAGTTCCGCGGGCCGCGGAGCGGCTCCGGGCTCGGGGACGGCGTAGGCGACGAGGCGCCGCTGCCCCGGGGTGTCCTCGCGCAGTACCACCGCGGCCCGGTCGACGCCGGGGTAGCGCTCCAGCGCGGCCTCGACCTCGCCCGGTTCGATCCGGAAGCCGCGGACCTTCACCTGGGCGTCGGCCCGGCCGAGGTACTCGACGGTGCCGTCGGCGCGCCACCGTGCGAGGTCCCCGGTGCGGTACATCCGGGTACCGGGTGCGCCGAACGGGTCGGGGAGGAAGCGTTCGGCGGTGGCCGCGGGCCGGCCGAGGTAGCCGCGGGCCAGGCCGCTGCCGCCGATGAACAGCTCCCCCGGGACTCCCACCGGGGCCTGGCGCAGCCCGTCGTCGAGGACGTACAGCCGGGTGTTGTCCAGCGGGCCGCCGATCGGTATCCGGTGCTCGCCCGGGGCGGCCCGGTGGCGGGTGGCGAAGGTGGTGGTCTCGGTGGGGCCGTAGGCGTTGGTGAACACCGTGCCGGGCGCGGCGTCCAGGGCCCGCCGGAAGGCGGTGGCCGACGCGGCCTCGCCGCCGGTCCACACCTCGCGCACGTCGGCCAGGATCTCCGGGCACTCCTCGGCCGCCAGGTTGAACAGCGCGGTGGTGAGGAACAGGGCGGTCACACCGTGTCCGGTGACGAGGCGTCGCAGGGTCGTCATGTCCAGCCGGCCGGGCGGGGCCATCACCACCCGGCCGCCGGAGAGCAGCGGCACCCACAGCTCGTAGGTGGAGGCGTCGAAGGAGTGCGGTGAGTGCGCGAGCACCCGCTCGTGCGCGTCGCCCCAGCAGTGGTCGAGGGCGAGGGCGGCGACGTTGCGGTGGGTGGCGACGATGCCCTTGGGCTCACCGGTCGAGCCGGAGGTGTACATGACGTAGGCGGCCTGGTCAGGGCTGCGCGGGGGCCGGGGCTCGGCGCCCGTGCTCTCCGGGGCGTCCTCGGTGGCGTCCAGCACCGGTACGGCGGCGGCGGTGACGGCGGGGTGGGTCAGCGTGCCCGGGTCGGCGAGCAGGAGGACGGCCCCGGACCGCTCCAGCATCCGGCACGAGCGCTCCGGCGGATACCGGTCGTCCAGCGGCACGTAGCAGCCGCCCGCCTTCAGGACCGCGAGGACAGCCGTCACCAGGTCGGCGGAACGCTCCATCAGCAGGCCAACGGGGCTCTCCGGGCCGACTCCGGCCGCCGTGAGCCGGCGGGCCAGCCGATCGGCGCGCGTGTCGAGTTCGGCGTAGGTGAGGGTGGTGTCCCCGCTGACGACGGCCACGGCGTCAGGAGTCCGCCCGGCCTGGCGGGCGAAGAGTTCGGGGAGGGTCGCCGCGGGCAGTTCCCGCTCCGCGCCCTGCAGGCGCTCCAGCTCCAGCCGTTCGCCGGGGCCGAGCAGGTCGAGTTCGCCGAGCGGCCGGTCGGGGTCCTCGGTGGCGCTCTCCAGCAGACGTCGGTACTGGGCGACCAGGCGCAGCGCGGTGGCGCGGTCGAACAGGTCGGTGTCGAAGACGAGCGTGCCCGCGCAGTGGTCCGGGCTTTCGGCGACGAACATGCTCAGGTCGAACTGGGCCCCGCCGAAGTCGGCCCCGACCCGCTCCACACGGACGCCGGGCAGGGTGAAGGCCGCGGTCTCGTCCTCGGCGGCGGCGAACATGACCTGGACGAGCGGGTTGCGGTCGAGGACCCGCTCCGGGCGCAGCCGGCGCACCACCCGGTCGAAGGGGACCTCCTGGTGGTCGTAGGCGTCGACCGTGACCTGGCGCACCCGCTCCAGCAGGGCGCGGAAGGACAGGCCGGCGGGAATGCCGGTGCGCAGCACCACGGTGTTGGCGAAGAAACCGATGAGCGGCTCCAGCTCCATCCGGTCACGGCCGGCCACCGGGGTGCCGACGGCCACGTCGGTGTCGCCGCTCCAGCGGGCCAGCAGTGCCTTGAAGCCGGCCACCAGCGCCATGAAGACGGTGGCGTCCCCGGCGCGGGCCAGGTTCCGCAGCCGGTCGGTGAGTTCGGAGGTCAGGGTGAACTCCACCGTCTGTCCCCGGCCGCTGCGGGTGGCCGGACGCGGCCGGTCGGTGGGCAGCGCCGACTGGCCGAGGCCGCTCAGCCGCTCCTCCCAGTACCGCAGGGAGCCGTCCAGCTCGCCGCGTTCGAGGCGCCCGCGCTGCCAGTGGGCCCAGTCCCGGTAGGCGGTCGGCAGGGCGGGCAGTCGCTGCCCGGCCGCGGTGGAGGGTTCGCCGCAGGCGACCGCCAGTTCCTTCCAGAACAGGGTCATCGACCAGCCGTCGGTGGCGATGTGATGGGTCGCCAGCAGGAAGAGGTGGTCGTCGTCGGCGAGCCGGACGAGCAGTGCCCGCACCAGCGGGCCGGCCGCCAGGTCGAAGGGCCTGCGGGCCTCGGCCACGGCCAGTTCGAGGGCCTGCCGTTCCCGGTCGGCGGTGTCCCGGATGCCGGTGAGGTCCCGTACCGGCAGCGGTGTGTCGCCGGGCGGCAGGACCACGGGGCGGGGCGCGCCGTCGTGCTCCTCGAAAACCGTGCGCAGCGGCTCGTGGCGCCGGACGACGGCCGTCAGGGCGTGCCGGAGCCGGCCGGTGTCCAGCGGGCCGCGCAGCCGCAGCAGTTCGGGCACGACATAGCCGGCCGTGTCGCCGTGGATGCGGTCGGTCAGCCAGAGCCGCTCCTGTGCGAAGGAGGCGACGGGCGCGTCCGTGGCCGGGGGAATGGCCGGCGCCGGGCCCGTGGTGCGGTGGTCGCGGGCGGCTCGGACCCGGCGCAGCAGCAGGTCGCGGGCCGCCGCGAGCCGTCCGTCCGCGGTCGAGCCGGTCGGCCTGTTGTCCTGGATGGTCACGCGGTGCCTCCCTGGTGGATGTGCGGGCGCTCGCTGCCGGCCTCGACGAGTTCCGCCAGCAGGGCCTCTTCCACGGCCTCGGCCAGTCCGGCGACGGTGGGGTGGTCGAAGAGGGTGTGCAGGGGCAGTTCCAGTCCCAGGGCGTGGCGGAGTCTGGCCATCACGCGGGTGGCGCCGAGCGAGTGGCCGCCCAGGTCGAAGAAGCTGTCGTGGCGTCCGATCGCGGCAACGCCCAGGACGTCGGCCCAGAGTTCGGCGACGAGTTCCTCCGTCTCGGTGGCGGGCGGCGCGTACCGGTCGGCCGGCGCCGCGGGGGCGGGCAGGGCCCGGCGGTCGAGCTTGCCGTTGGGGGTGAGCGGCAGGTCGTCGACGACGACCACGGCCGGGACCATGTACTCGGGCAGGGTGCGGGCCAGGGCCGCGCGCAGGGCGTCCGGGTCGCACACGGCACCGGGCTCGGGTACGGCGTAGCCGACCAGCCTGCGCTCCCCCGGGCGGTCCTCCCGTACGACCACGGCGCTGCGGGCCACGCCGGGCACCCGGGCCAGGACGGTGTCGATCTCGCCGAGCTCGATGCGGAACCCGTGGATCTTGACCTGGTCGTCGGTGCGGCCCAGGTACTCCACCGTGCCGTCCGGACGCCACCGGGCGAGGTCGCCGGTCCGGTACATCCGGGCGCCCGGCGGGCCGAACGGGTCGGCGGTGAAGCGTTCCGCGGTGAGCGCGGGGCGGTTGAGGTAGCCGCGGGCCAGGCCCGCCCCGGCCAGGTACAGCTCGCCCGCGACACCCACCGGTACGGGTCGCAGCGCCGCGTCGAGCACGTACAGGCGGGTGTTCCAGATGGGCCGGCCGATGGGGACCGGACCCGGGCCGGGACGGCACTCCCAGTGGGTCACGTCGACGGCGGCCTCGGTGGGGCCGTACAGGTTGTGCAGCGGTACGCCGAGCAGTTCGTGGAACCGGCCGGCGACCTGCTCGGACAGCGCCTCGCCGCTGCACACCACCCGGCGCAGCGAGCGGCAGCCGGCCGCCGACGGCTCCTCGAGGAAGGCCGCGAGCATCGAGGGCACGAAGTGGACGGTGGTGATGCCCTGTTCCCGGATGGTGCGGGCCAGGTAGACGGGGTCCTTGTGCCCGTCCGGCCGGGCGACCACCAGTGTGGCGCCCTCCAGCAGCGGCCAGAAGAACTCCCAGACGGAGACGTCGAACCCGAAGGGTGTCTTCTGCAGCACCCGGTCGGTGTGGTCGAGCCGGTACTCGGCCTGCATCCAGGCCAGGCGGTTGACGATGGCGTCGTGCGACACCACGACGCCCTTGGGGCGGCCGGTGGAACCCGAGGTGTAGATGACGTAGGCCGGGCCGGCCCCGGTGGGACGGGACGGGGCGGCCGACGCCGTCCCGGGGTCGGCTTCGGCGGGGACGTGGGGGTCGTCGAGCAGCAGCCGGGGCACCGCCGGGTCGTCGGGCAGCGCGGCGGCCGTGGCGCCGGTGGTGATCAGCAGGGCGGGGGCGGCATCGCCGAGGATGTAGGCGACGCGGTCGGCCGGCAGACCGGGGTCCACGGGGAGGTAGGCGGCACCGGACTTCAGGACGGCCAGCAGCGCGACCACCATTTCGGTCGACCGGTGCAGGGCGACCGCCACGATCCGCTCCGGGCCGGCGCCCCTGGCCCGCAGGCGCGCGGCGAGCCGGTCGGCGCGGGCGTCGAGTTCCCCGTAGGTGAGGGTCTCTTCCCCGAAGACGGTGGCCGTGCGGTGCGGGACGCGGGCGGCCCGCCGCTCGAAGAGGTCCGCCAGGGTGCCCCCGGGAACGGGGTGGGCGGTGTCGTTCCACTCCCGCAGGACGCGGTGCCGCTCCTCGCCGGACAGCAGCTCGGCCTCACCGACGGGGAGCACCGGCCGTTCGGCCACGGCGGTGAGCAGGCGGCGCAGGGCGCCGGCCAGTCCGCGCGCGGCGGACGGGTCGAGAACGTCGGGCCGGTGGTCCAGGTTGAGTGTCAGACGCTCTCCGGGCAGGACGACGAGGTTGACGGTGTAGTGGGTGGCGTCCGTGCCGAGGACCCCGGCGAGCCGCAGCCCGGCGGCCGGGGCGCCGAGGGTCTCCTCGTCGACGGGGTAGTTCTCGAAGGCGACCGCCGTGTCGAAGAGGGTGCCGAGTCCGCTGTCGCGCTGGATCTCGGCGAGGCCGAGGTGCTGGTGGTCGAGGAGCGGGGCCTGTTCGTCCTGGAACCGTGCCAGGGCCTCGATCAGCGGCTCGTCCTCCCTGATCCGGAAACGCACCGGGAGGGTGTTGATCAGCAGTCCGACCATGTTCTCGATGCCGGGGAGGTCGGGGGTGCGTCCGGAGACCGTCCCGCCGAAGACCACGTCGTCGCGGCCGGTGAACCGGCCGAGCAGGATCGCCCAGCAGCCCTGGACGACACTGCCGAGGGTCACTCCGGCGGAGCGGGCGCGGGCGGCCAGGCGCGCTGTGAGGCCCGCGTCCAGTTCGACGGTGACGCGTTCGGGCAGGACGCCGACCCGGTTGAGCCCGGTGCCGCCGAGGAGGGTGGGCTCCTGAAGGCCGTCCAGTGCGCGCCGCCAGGCCGTTGCCGCGGCGGCGCGGTCCTGGCGGGCGTGCCAGGCCAGGTACGACCGGAAGGGCACGGCCGGCTCCGGCGTCCACTGCGTGTGCCCGGCGCGGGAGGCGTATCCGTCGAGGAGTTCCCTCAGCAGCACCGCGGCCGACCAGCCGTCCCAGAGGATGTGGTGATTGGTCAGCACCAGGCGGTGCTCCGTCTGGCCGAGCCGTACGAGGGTGAAGCGCACCAGGGGCGGCCGGGCGAGGTCGAAGCGGCGCAGCCGGTCCTCGGCCAGCAGCCGCTCCAGGGCCGCGCGCTGTGCGCCGGCTCCGAGCCCGGAGAGGTCCGTCGTCTCCAGGGGGGCGTCCGCCTCGGCGAGGACGATCTGGACGGGCTCGGTCAGGCCGTGGTCGGTGAAGCCCGCCCGCAGGGCGTCGTGGCGGCGCAGCAGGCCGCGCAGCGAGTCCCGCAGGGCCGGGAGGTCGAGCGGGCCCCGCAGGTCGAGGACGAGTTGCCCGGTGTACGCGTCGACGGTCTGTTCGTCGTAGGAGGCGTGGAAGAACAGTCCTTCCTGGAGCGGCGAGAGCGGCAGCACCTCGGTCAGCCCGGGGTGGGCGTCCGTGAGCCGGTCCAGTCGGGTCCGGTCGAGCCGTACGAGGGGGCAGTCGGCCGGGGTGAGCCGGTCAGGGCGTGTTCCGGAAGTCCCGTCCGGCTGGGGACGGACGACGCTGCTGTCGAAACACGCCCTCGCGCCGTCGCGGTGGGCCGCGAGCAGCCGCAGGGCCCGGCCCCAGTCCTCGGCGAGCGCGGCGGCCTCGGTCTCGGAGAGCAGCGCCTGGGGCCAGGCCCACACGGCGGTCAGTTCGGCGGGGCCGTTCTCCTCGCGTACCAGGACGTCGATCTGGAGGGCGTGTTCGGCCGGCATCCGCGGCGGGGTGTCGGCCCGCAGGGCACCGCTTCCGGGCGCGGGGTTCCACGGGCCGCCGCCGCCGGCGGGGAACCGGCCGAGGTAGTTGAACAGAATGGGCGGCTGCGGCAGTGCGGCGAGTTCGGCACCGGCGGCCGGGTGGAGGTGGCGCAGCAGCCCGTACCCGGCCCGGTCCGGAAGAGCCGCGAGCTCGTCCCGCACTCTCCGGGCCAGGCCGGCCAGCGCGGGGCCACCATTCCAGGCGGCGCCGAGGTCGAGTCCCCGCAGGTCGAGCCGGGCCGGGTACTGGGTGGTGAACCAGCCGACGGTACGGGAGACGTCGAACGCGCCGGTGGGGTCGGCGTCGCGGCCGTGGCCTTCCAGGTCGACCAGAAGGGAGGCGGGTGCCGGGCCGCCGGCGCGCTCCTGCCCGCGGTGGGCGGCCAGGGCGAGGGCGGCGAGCATCAGCTCGCCGGGGCCGGTGTGCAGGGCCGCGGCGGCGTCGGCGAGCAGCGGCCGGACCACCTCGGCGGGCAGGTTCACGGTCAGGGTGCGGACGGTGGCCGCGGTGTCGCGTATGGGGTCGGGGACCCGGTCGGTCAGGGGCGCGGGCGATGCGGTGAGGAACGGGTCGGCGGGGGCGAGGACCTCGCGCCAGCGCGGCAGTGCCGCGGCGGTCGACGGCCGCCGGGCCAGTCCGGACAGGTGCTGGGCCCAGTCGGGGAAGGAGGTGTCGACCGGCTGGAGCCGGACCGGCTCGCCCGCGGACACCGCCGCCCAGGCTTCGGCGAGGTCCGCCAGCAGGACACGCCAGGAGACGCCGTCGACGACCAGGTGGTGCAGGCAGAGCAGGAGCCGGCCCGGCAGGTCGCGGCCGTGGTCGAACCAGACCGCCTGGAGCACCGTTCCCGCCGCCGGGTCCAGCCGTCCCGGGGCGGCCTCGGTCTCCCGGGCGACGGCCTTGCCGCGGACCTCTTCGTCGAGGCCGGCCAGGTCGACGCGGGTGAGGTGGGCCGCCGCCCGCAGGCTCGGCCGGATCAGGCAGACGGGGCGGGTGCCCGGCGCCGGCTCGGTGCGCAGGCGCAGCATGTCGTGATGGTCGACCAGTGCCTGGAGCACGGCCGCCAGTCGCTCCTGGTCGGCGTCGGCGGGGGTCTGTACCAGCACCGACTGGCTGAACCGGCCGACGGGGGCGGGGGTGTCCAGGAGCCAGCGCATCACCGGCGTGAGCGGGACTTCGGCGGCGGTGGAGGGGGTCGCAGCCGCGGCGGCAGAACCGGCCGCGTCGTCGGCGGGGGCCGGCCCGGCGGTCTCGCGGGCCAGCGCCGCGGGTGTGCGGTGGGTGAAGACGTCGCGCAGGGTCATCGTCAGGCCTGCCGCCCGGGCCCGGCTCACCAGGGTCAGCGCGGTGATGCTGTCGCCGCCGAGTTCGAAGAACGCCTGGTCGGGCCCGACGGACTCGCGGCCCAGCACCTGCGCGAACAGGGCGCACAGCGTCTCCTCGGCCGCGGAGCGCGGTGCCGGGGCCCGCACGGTGTCCGGGCCGGGCACCGTGGCGTCGGCGAGGGCCCTGCGGTCCAGCTTCCCGCTGGTCGTCAGCGGCATGCTCGCCCGGACCTCGTAGGTGTGCGGGACCATGTAGCGGGGCAGTGCTTCGGCGAGGTGGGCCCGCAGGACGTCGGGCACGGGTTCGCAGCCGGGACCGCCGACCACGTGGGCGACGAGCCGCTTTCCTCCGGCCGGTGTCTCCCGGGCCAGGACGGCGGCCTGCGCGACGGACGGATGCCGGAGCAACTCGGCCTCGATCTCGCCCAGTTCGATCCGGTGTCCGTTGATCTTCACCTGCTGGTCAATGCGGCCCAGGAACTCCAGTTCCCCCTGCTCGTTCCAGCGGACCAGGTCGCCGGTGCGGTACATCCGGGCTCCGGGGACGCCGGACCACGGGTCGGCGACGAACCGGTCCGCCGTCAGGCCGGGCCGGCCGAGGTAGCCGCGCGCCAGTCCGGCGCCGGACACGCACAGTTCGCCTGGGGCACCGGGCGGCACCAGACGCAGTTGGGCGTCGACGACGTACAGCCGGTGATTGACGGTGGGCCGCCCGATCGGCGGGGCCGTGCCGCCGCCCGAGGGGGCGGTGCAGCGGTGCATGGTGACCACGACCGTGGTCTCGGTGGGACCGTAGGTGTTCCAGACCTCGCGCCCGGGGGCGGCCCAGCGGTCGACGGCGTCACCGGAGGGGGCGTCGCCGCCGGTGGACACGAAGGTGAGTGCGGGCAGCGCCGTGGGGTCGAGCAGCGGCATCAGAGCGGTGGGCAGGTCCGCGATGGTGACCGCCTGATCGGCCATCAGGGCCTGGAGCCGGTCGATGTCCAGCCGCTCCTCCTCGGTGGCCAGCACCAGCGTGCCCCCGCTGAGCAGCGCGCCGAAGATCTCCAGGACCGAGACGTCGAAGGTGAGAGCGGCGAAGCCGAGGAAGCGTGCGCCTGGGCCGACCCGGCAGGCGGCGAGGTTCTGGAGGGTGAAGCCGACGGCGGATCCGTGGCTGACGACCACGCCCTTGGGCTGTCCGGTGCTGCCCGAGGTGTAGAGGATGTAGGCGGCGTTGTCGGGTCGGGCTGCGGGCGGGGCCGGTTCGGCGGGCGGCTCCCGGTCCGCCGGCCCGGCGTCGGCCGGCGGCTCGACCGGGACCAGCCGGCGTACGGCTGCGGGCAGCCGCTCGGCCAGTCCGGGCCGGCCGACCACGGTGTCGATTCCGGCGTCGTGGACGATGTACTCCAGGCGGCGCGCGGGCAGTCCGGGGTCGAGGGGGACGTAGCAGCCGCCCGCCTTGAGGACCGCGAGCACTGCGGTGACCATGGCGAGGGAACGGTCGACGCAGACGCCGACCGGCCGGTCGGGGTCGATGTGCGGGCGTAGCCGCCGGGCGGTCTCGTCGGAGCGTGCCGCCAGTTCGCGGTAGGTGACCTGTTCACCTGCGCAGACGACCGCCACGGCGTCCGGGGTGCGCCGGGCCTGTTCCTCGAAGAGCTGGTGCAGGCAGCGCCCTTCGGGCACGGGTGCGGTGCCGCCGTCGCCGTACTCCAGCAGCAGCCGGAGATCGGCCGGGGAGAGGATGTCGACGTCACCGACCGCCGTGTCCTCACCGGCAAGGGCGACACGGCTGATGAAGTCGACGACGCGGCTTTGGTGGACGGCGAGTTCGCCGGGGTCGCAGCGGGCGGCGTCCACCTCGAACTGGAGGCAGACGACGCCGTCGCCACGCTCGTAGACGTTGAGGGAGAGGTAGTCGACCGGGCCGACGGCGAGGTTGTGGGCGGTGGCGGCGAGTCCCGCGAAGGTCACGTCGTAGTCGAAGGCCATGATGTTGACGGCCGCGTCCCACAAACGGCTGCCGGTGCCGCCGAGGGCCAGGTCCCGCTTGAGGTCGTCGACCGGGTACCGCTGGTGCCGCAGCCCCTCCCGCACCGCCCGGGAGGCCTGCCGTACGAGGTCGTCGAACCGGGTGGCGGAGGTGACCGCGAGCCGCAGCGGCAGGATGTTGGAGAACGCTCCGCAGGTGCCGCGCGCCGCCGGGGTGGTGCGGCCGGTCACCGGCATGCCGAGGACCACGTCCTCGGCTCCGGAGGTCCGGTGCAGATAGGCGGCCGCGGCGGCCAGTACGACGACTGTCCAGCGGGTGCCGGCGCGCCGGGCTGCGCTCCGCAGCGCCGCCGCCGTCTCCGGCGCGAGGTCGGTCCGGCGGCGCAGCACCCGGCCGGTGGGTGCCACGCCGGTCCGGCCGCCGAACGCGACGGTGTCCGGCGGGTTCGTCATCCGCTCCAGCCAGTAGGCCCGGTCCTGTGCGTGCTGCTCCGACTCGCGGTGGGCGAGGTCCTCCTCCACGACCTGCCGCAGCGGCGCGGCCGTGGCCGGGGCGAGCGGGGTGCCGGCCACCAGCGCGGTGTACGCCTCGGCGACCCGGCGGTTCATCCGCGCGCCGGCCATCCCGTCGGCGACGATGTGGTGCACGGCGTGGAACCAGAAGTACCGCTCGGGTCCGGCGCGGAAGAGCAGGTAGCGGCTCAGGGGGCCCCGGGCCAGGTCCGTGGGCCGGGCGAGTTCCGCCCGCATGCGCTCCTCCGCCGCGGCCCTGGGATCCGGGTGGCCGCTGAGGTCGACCGTCTCCAGGTGGAGGGGCGGTGGCTCGCAGGGCACCTGCCAGGCCCGGCCGTCCTCCTCCTCGAAGCGCACATGCAGGAAATCGGTCTCGGCGACCATGGCGCGCAGGGCTTCCTGGAAAAGGCCGGGATCGACCGCGCCGTGTATCTCCAGGTATTCGGCGATGTGGTAGTCGCAGCTCTCGGGATTGAGTTGCTGGGCAACCCATATGCCGGCCTGCGGTGCCGTCAGGGGAAGACGAACGCGCTCCTCAGCGGACATCCGGTGGTCTCATCTCACTCGGCGGAACGACGGGCGACGTCGCGGTCGGCGTCCACTATGCGAATCGGAAAAGCTTCCGGAAAGTCACGGGAATGAGGCTCTTGACCGGCAAGGGAGGCCCGCCGCGGAACAACGGCCGTCGAATTCCGGTCCCGTGGATCGGCGGCTTTCGGCACGCGTTCCTTCGGGCGACGCTTCCGACTGCTGAGGTTTGAACCGGTGCCGGTGTCCGCGTTGGTCGACAAGACCCGGCGCGGAAGGCACTCGACGGTCTTTCCGCCACCGCCCGGAAGGAGGAGCCCTGCTGGACACCCAGCGCGTCCGGGACGTTACCGAGAGTCCCGGGAGTATCGCGCAGCACATCCGGGCAGCCCGCATCGGCAGGAGGGCCCGCTCTTCGAGGGCTGGGCCTGATCCTCGCCGCAGGCGGAGAACTCGACGAGGACCACGACCGTCAGGTCGGGGCCCTCGCATCCGTATCGTTACGGCGAGTGGGTCGTTCACGAAATCCCCTGACAAGGCACAGCATGCCTAAATGCTCACGAACATCCCGTCGGACGCAAGATCAATCCCCGACAATATGCAGACGCATGGATTAGCGTCGCGGTGATCCCGCGCACTGCGCCCCCTGACCTGGGAGCTTCGCGACCGCGAAGGCAAGTATGGTCGCCCTTCGACGCCGTCTTCGAAGTCGAAAGATCACCGCAGCCCCCTGTTGTGCTTCGTGAGAGATGGTCGCCGCGGGGGTCTCGTCCATAGGGCGCGAAGTGGGCGGGGTGGTGTCCCGCGTTTTCGGCCCGCGCTCTCAGCGAGCACGTAGCACCTGCAGCAGTTCGACCACCCAGTCTGGATTCGAGGTCGACGTGGGCGGCAGGATTGCGCGCCAGAAGTCCGGGCCAGGCCGAACCCCGTCGCGCTGGCCTCGTAGGACACGGCCACCAGGCCCGGCAGCCGCTCCAGCCAGCACCCCACCGCCGCGGTGTCGGGGACCAGGTGTTCGGCGAAGACCTCGCCGGTGAGGCCGTCCAGGGCCCAGGCCACGGTCGATCGGGCGTGGACGTCCAGCCCGACCGCAGTACCCGCGATTACGGCACTACCGCTCACGGTCCTCCGCGGCGGCAACCCGCGGCAATTTGCGTGCGAGGCCCCGGTCTTTCGTTCCCGGTCCCCACGGCCTTCTCGCCGGGCCCGCCCGGCAGCTGCCGATCACTCCCGGTTCAAACTGGCGGTGTCAAGGCTCGCGAAGCGACCGCGCAGCGGCCCGGCCTTGACACCACCCGCGAAACCGGGAACCTACCCGGTCGGGCAGGCCCGGCACCGCAAGTACCGCACTTCATACGGCCTAACATGACGCTGGCACGGCCCCCTTCGAGGGGACAGGCGCGCTTCAAGGGGGGCGATTGGCGAGCAAAAACAGGCACGACTGGAGTCCTGCCGCTCGGGACCAGCTGCGCGGTTCCGAACCGCCGTGCGACAACCCCTCGCCCCCGCATGCGAAGGCAGTCGCTGCCTGCCGAGCGACCCTGGCAGAGGTTCACCGGCTGTCTCGGCACGGGGCCTCGACAGAGAAGACGACTAGGCAGTTTGTCGACTTCCTTACGTCGGCGGAGGTCACCGACGCACCGCCAGCCAGCACACCGATGAGGATCGTCCTGATGGGGCGGACGATGGCCGGCAAGAGTACCCTCCTTGCGGCGCTCACCGGCGGGTCTGCAGAGCGGATTGGGGACGGCCGGCCGCGGTACTCGCGCGACGTCTTCGCGGCCCCGGCGGTGCACCTGCACGACGTTGAGATCGTCGACACTCCCGGAGTAGGTGCCAGGGACGGTGCCGATGACGTCGCCCAAGCGATGGCTGAGGTCCCCGGTGCCGACCTCGTGCTGTGGGTCGCGAGCAACGATTCCTTCCAGGAGGAGACTGCACAGGAGCTACGTGCGGTGGCATTGCGCGGTAAGCCTGTCGTTGTGGCATTGAACTGCCGCGAACCACTCGTGGACGATCTGGACCGCGAGGAATTCCTGGAGGACCCGGATTCAGTCTTCGCCGAGCACGAGGGTCACTTCAAGATGATCCGTTCCCATCTATCCGCTGCCGCCGTACGCCCCGTCGCCGAGGTGATGCTCCACGCCGAGGCCGCCCGCCAGGCGCGGGCGGACGGCGACTACGGTGCCGACCTTTGGGAAGCGAGCCGCCTTAGCGCCCTGCTCGCCGTCCTGGAACAGGAAAGCCGCAAGCGCCGCACCGCCCGGCGGGTTCTGCGCGAGGCCGACAAGGTTCGCTCGCAGGCACAGGCGTTGAGCGGAGCTCTCGCCGCTGTGGAGCGGAAGACCCGAGAGATCGTCGATGTCGGCCGGAGGATGCGCGAAGACCAGGAACGACGGACCATACGCCTGGTCGATGCCTGCATGCAGAGGATGGAGGACGACGTTATTCGCCTCGTTGGCCGACGCCAGGGGTGGCCCCAGAACGTCACTGACTTCGGCCCGCAGGTCGTCGAGCAATGGAACACGGAACAGGCCGCTCTGGTCGCCGAACTCGACGAGACGCTGGAAGCGCGGCTCAGCAACCTCGCGCGAGCGCTCGAGGAAGCGGCTGTCGCCGTTGAGCGCGAATGGACGACGGCTGTCCGCCCTCACCTGAAGGTCACCGGAATGCGTGACTTCAGGGGGCTGTGGAAGCGGGAAGCAGCCGGTGTTGCGGTTGGGGCAGGCGGAGCGCTCGCCTCCATGGCACTTGGCGCGTACGTGGGTTCTTTGGCAGGTCCGGCTGGCACAGTCGCCGGCGCCGTCGTCTTGGGCCTCGGTTCGCTCCTCGTCACTCCGGTGCGCAAGAAGGTCCAGTCACTTTTCACGAGCAGAGCGGAAATCTTGGAGGCGAACCGCGATCTGCTTCGGACCGAGATCAGCAAAGTCCTCAATGAGCTGGAGGCCCAGGTGCTGGCCGAGGTGTCTGGGACCATCGCGGGGGTTCTGGAGACACTCACCACTTCCCACGTGCGACGCGCAAAGGCCGAGGCCGCCGCGTTGGTCGTGGCCGACCTTCTGGCTTGTCAGCAGCAGGTGGTCGACTCCGCGGTCTCCACCCTCGACCACGAGACGGTCCGCTGCCTGCTGCGCGTAGACGGCCGACCTCGCCTAGCTGCGTCCGTTGGGAAGGTGACCCGGCTTCCCGGGGTCTGCATCTTGGTCGAGGTGCCTGATGAGGCCCTAGCAGAGGCATCGCTGTTCCCGCCGTCCTCGCCCGAATTCCTGGCCTTCGGGTGTACACCGTCACCTGACCTGCCGGGCGCGTCCGCGATGTCATACGTCCTCGGCCTCACCGAAGAGGTACCGGCCTCCATTCGCTGTCGCCCCGACGGCACCATCGTCACCACCAATGCTCCAGCGCCGAACCAGGTACTGGAAGCATGGTCCGCAACCCTGTCTGACCACCTGGGCACCCCGGTGAAGATCGTCCGACCAAACGCACCGAGGAGCGTGCCAGCATGAATGACCTTCTGTACCACTCCGCCCCAGCCGCGGCGCGCGACCTCTCGGAGCGGCTCGTCGAGCTGATCCGGAACCTTCAACCCGATGAGGCGTCGAGGCTCCAGCGGATGCTGGCAGAGGACGAACACCATCGTCCCCAGATGGTCCTCACCGGGCAGTACAGCAGCGGCAAGTCGACCTTGATCGAGGCACTCACGGACGGCAAGTATCAGGTCCCGAAGGGCTCGGCGGTCACGACGGACAGGGTCGAGGTCTTCAACTGGGACGGCATGGTCGACCTGGTCGACACCCCGGGCGTGCAGGCGGGCCGGCCGGAGCACGACGAACGCGCGGAGGAAGCCCTGCGCTCCGCAGATCTTGTGCTGTTCACCGTCACCGTTGACTTGTTCGACGACCGCTTGGTCGAACACCTGCGGCACGTCACCGAGGATCTGCGAAAGGCGCCGCAGTTGCTTGTGGTGCTCACCAAGTGCCGCAGCCTCCGCGCGGCCGAAGGAGTGCGGGAGGCCGAGGTCCGTGAAGCTCTCGGCAGCTTCGCCGACCAGGTGCCGTGGGTCGAGTGCGACGCCAAGACCTACCTGGATGGGCTAGAGGTGGACCCGCCGCGGGCCGCCCGCCGCATCGTGGCGTCCCGGATGGACGAGGTCAGGGACGCGATCAATCGGATCGCGCGGGCCCGCGGCGACTTGGCGCGATTCCGGGTGGCGCTCCAGCAGGTCGCCCTCGTCGCGGGCGAGGCACTCGCCGCGCTCACGGACGACCCCGACGAGGAAGCAGTCCTGACTGTCCTCGCACGCCAGCGGAGCGCGCTCACAACGCGCCGCGGGCTCTTGGACTCGGCTCTCGAACGGCAGGAAACCGAGTTCCGCACCGCGTGTATCCGGGCAGCCGAGCACCTCGCCGACACGGTGGAGTCGATCCAGGAGTCGCCGAACCGCGACTGGTCCAGGGCCGAAGCCGCCTCTGTGACTCTGAACGACGAGCTGAGCTCGGCGAACCAGAGGTTCGTGGACGGGGTACGCGCCGTCCTGGCCTCTCAGTTTGCCGACTTGACCTCCGAGGTGCGGGAAATAGAGGCGTCGCCGTACGCCCGCCAGTTGCTCGCCCTTGACGTCCAAAGAGACATCGAGACGCATGACATCCCGGTAGACCCAGGCCTGGTACGCCAGCCAGGTCGGAAACAACCCCGTGTCCCAGCCTGGGGTCCGAAGTCGACCGAGCATCTGAAGGCCTTCCAGAAAGCCTGGGGCGCAGGCGACGGCATCAAGAAGTCAGCAGGCAGCGCGGGACACAAGATCCTCTACAAGGCTGGAAAGCTCGTCGACATCAAGTTCAAGCCGTACCAGGCCGTGCGCTGGGCGGACAACATCGGAAAGGTTGCCAAGATCGGCGGCGCGGTACTGCCTGTTGCCCTTGAGGCGTATGCGGTCGTCAAAGAGGAGCGTCAGGAGGTGCGGGCTGCGAAGGAAAAGATGCGCCGCCAGAACGCCCTGGTCGGCCACGTCCTTGCGCAGTGCGATGACATCTCGAGGAAGACGCTTGTCCAGGTGAGCCTTGAACTCGACGGCGAGTTCGGCAAGGCGCTCCGCGCGATCGACGAGGTGAACCGGTCAGTTCGCGACGCTAGGGCCTTCCGTACCGACCTGGACCGCGAAATCAGCGCGATCCAGATCGAAGCCCAGTCAATGCTCGATCAACTCGGAGCGCCCGCGCTGGAGGCGTGAGAGTCGAAACGGGGCCTGATCACTGTTCCCGAACGGACGGCCGAGATCCTCGGCCGGCGCACACTCCGGACATTGCACCAGTCAGCTGGCTCAGACCCGAATCCTCAGGTGCTGCCTGCTGCCTGCTGCCTGCTGCTCTGTCTCGGTTTCGGCTGCGGGCTCGCCGTTGAGGAACTTGTGTACGTTCGGGGGCGGGACATCCTGGCGGGCCCCACCGGCCGGGCACTGGTCAAGGTGCACGGGCGCCGTCCGCGCGCTGTCGTATGCCGGTACGCCTACGAGGAACTGCTGCTGGCGGAAGCCGCCCACATCCCGGCAGACGCGTACGCCTTCCGGCCGGACTGGCAGGGCCACAGGCATTCGGCGATCGGCCTGCACCCCGGCCAGCGTGCACCACGGCACCGCCGACCTCCACCGCCAGCAGCGAGCGCTCATCCTCACCCAGGCGTACGCTGCGCATCCCAAACACTTCGGCCGTGGCCCGCGACCCCGGCAACTGCCCATGGCCGTGTGGATCAACGAACCCCGACCTGAGATAGAACCCCAGAAACAGACTCTATAGCCGCAAACTGCCTCAATTGACTTGACAGCTTCAGGCGTGATCAGCGAAGTGGTCCTCGCACCGGCATCTGCACCCACACGAACGCGACATGACAGCCCATCACAGGTCGATCTCACTCAACCCGCGACCTCGCAAAGTCCCTGCGCTCCGACTAGCCTTCCGAAGGTGTAGGGGACGCGGATCAGCAAGGCGACAGGAGGGGTACGTGGGGTTCTGGCACACCGGCTACATGGAGTTCCATGAGCCGACCGGATTCGAATCGGCCGGACCGCCAGCCCCGCCAAAGCCCCCTCGGTTTCCCTGCACTGAGTGTGGACTCGTCTTCTCGTCCGAGCGCGCCCGCCGAGCACACCGCTTCGACGGTCATGCGACCAAGCGGCCGATCCTCCTCTTCAGGGGACGAGAGTGCGGGCGCACGCGCTTGATGGTCACGAGCTCCAGCAGCTCAGCCGATTGGGTGACATCGGATGTCGAATCCATCACCGTCAACGGCCGCGAAACCTCCACATCTGAAGCCGCCGGCTTCCTCGCGTCGGTGAAGGTCGGCGTCCAGACAGTGGCCGTCTCCAATGGCCCGCTGGAACGGACGTTTGAGTTCGATTTCTGCCTTGCCGAGGAAGAGGACCTCTGCCTCGTCGACCAGGCCTTGGAGAAGCTCATCTCCAGCCGCGAGTTGAGTCTCAACGCAATCGACACCTTCATCATGCGTGCCGGCCGCGGGGTGACGGCCCGCCGTTACCGCGAAGGTGTGGCGGCATACCTCTACGGCGTGCTCGCGCGTGAAGCGGTCGAGGACCCCGGCCGGGTAGATGCGTCGGGCGCGCCGATCTACGAGCAGCGGTACAACAGTGCGGTCTCTCTGCTGTCGACCTTCGACCGCCCCGCAGCGGAGGCGATCTGCGGGTTGGTCGCGTTGCACTACAACCAGTTCGAACTTGCGGTGCGCAAGACCAACAGCCACCGTGTCTCCGATGTCGCGGCGCGGTTCCGATCCCTCCTCGCAGGCGGCGCATTCGTCACGACAAGCCTGGCCGACCGGTCGCACGGAAGCTTCGATCGGGCCTTGAGCGACTCCGTTACCGAGGACCTCCTGGACCTCGGTGCGACGGCTTTGGACGGGACACAGTCATCCATGGTCACCCAGCTACTGCCCTCGCTGGGCGAGCTCCGGCCCCAGGACCAATTCAAGGTCCGACTCATCGCGGCTGAGGCGCTGCTCGCTGTGGGAGACATCGATGGTGCATCAGGACACGGCGAGGCGCTCAGGCACTCCAAGGAGACCGGCGCCTGGTACGCAGGATTTCGGACCCGATTGCAAGAGGTAGGACGTTGAGCAACGAGACCATTCCAGAGCCCGGCGCGGAGTCGGGGCCGAGCGACCCCGCATCGGCTACCGCTAACGGCGATGGCACCGCCTCGGCCGCGCCTACTGACAATGCGTCAGCGGCACCCGCCGCGGAGAAGGGGACACAGCGGGCCAAGTCCAAGACGAAACCGAAGCCGATCATTACCTCGATCGAGGAGTTGCTGACGTTCGCCTACGAGTCGAACGCTCGACTGCTTGAGTTCTCGAAGGAAGACCTCAAGAAGCTGGCGATTACCGATGAGGGCATCGCGTCACAGAGCGCGCTGGTCGAGTCTCTCGCGCCGACAGACCCAACGTTGTCGGCCCCGTTCAAGCTGCTTCAGTACGCGGCGCGCCAAGGGGTCCCGCTCAAGCGCGCCGAGGACGGTGGCCTCGCACCGGCGTTGAACCGGCTCGTTGACCTCGCGGTAGTCGCACTGGGCCACAGCCCGGTGTTCGGAGGAAGGGTGGACCAGCTGGTCGAACCCCGCAAGGATCCGCAGCTCTCGATCGAACACGTGCGTGCCGCGGCTCAGCGGGTCGCCGACGAACTTGGAGCGGCCCCGAAGCAGTTCAAAGCCGCAGACAGTGAGCGCCTCGTCAGGCATGCGATCGCGTGCTACGGACTCCTCCGCTCGCTCCAACGTGATTGGACCCTGGATCAGTTCATCGATGCGTCGTACGACTCTCTCTGGAAGTACGAGGCCCCGGAGGCAGCAGGGCTGGAGCGAGCCGCCAGCCAGGTCGGGGCAAGCAGCGATCACAAGGTGCTCGGGATCGTCGGCGCGAACTACCTCGCCCGGATCGCCCGCTTGGAACGGCAGGTCACACATCTCGAGAGTGAGGCTGCCGCTGCTCGGAATCGCGAGACTCGGCTCCGCAATGAGCTTTCCACCGTCGAGGAGCGTGAGCAATCTGCGCTGGCTCGCGCCGACGCGTTCTCTGCCGACGTGGTGCGACTGCAGAAGGAACTCGCGGCTGAGCGCGATAACAGAGTGGTCGACAAGAGCCATATGGCGGACGACTACGAAACGCTGCGAACGCGCATCATCCGGCGTCTCGGGGGTGAGATCGATCTGCTTACCGATGGTCTGCACGCACTCCGGAACGGTGCGCCCGACGTCGCGGAGGAGTTCCTCGACCGTTCTTTGCTTGCCCTCACGCGTGAGGTCGAGCAGCTGAAGGACGCGGCTGGAGGCTTCGCGTGATCGTCGGGTTCGACTTCGGAACGACCAACAGCCTTGTTTCGGTGGTAGTTGGTGACCGCGTGATCGACGTGATGGACGTCGAGACTGGCCGGCCACATCCCTCGATCGTCCGGTACGAGGGCGAGCAGGTAGTCGTCGGCCGCGATGCCAAGGACGCGTTGGGTGCCGCGGGCATTGGTGTGCACGGCAACACGGTGAAATCGCCGAAGTTCCTCCTCGGCGAGGAGGCGATCGCCGTCGGAGGCGTCGACCGGAGCCCGGTGGACATCGTTGCGGACGTTGTGCGGCACGTCCGATCGGAGTCCCTGCGCAGTCCGCAGCGGAAGGTGCTCGGCAGCCTCGACAACGCTGTGGTCACGATCCCCGTGACCATGAATGGGCACCGCCGCGCGGCGCTGCGAGAGGCGTTCGCCGGGGCCGGGATGCGTATAGCCCAATTCGTCCACGAGCCGCTCGCCGCCCTGTACGGGTTCATCCGGGGAGCAACCGACCCAGAAGAGATGGCACGGCGGCTTGCACGACGAAACGTCCTGGTTGTCGACTGGGGCGGCGGAACGCTGGACCTGACTCTCTGCCGAGTCGACGAAGACCAGGTTCGACAACTTCGTAACGGTGGCTCAGCCCAGGTCGGCGGCGACGAGTTCGACAAGGTAATTCGCGACGAGGTCGTGAAGCGCGCTCGGGCTCGCGGAAGTGCCACTGACGACGACCTTGCGATCCCTGAGGCCGAGCTCCGGCTCCTCCAGGACGCGGAGCGCAACAAGATCGAGCTTTCGGCTGACCGTGTTGACGTGACGTTCTACCGGCCAAGTTACTTCCAATCAGGTGCCACGTTGCAGTACCGGCTCACTCGTCAGGAGCTGGAGGAGATCACGCGGCCGCTCGTGACGGCAGGTATTGATGAGATCGAGTCGCTGCTCGGCAGCTTGTCGATGGCGCCCGGGCAGGTCTCACTGGTCGTAGTGGTCGGTGGCATGGCGGCCATGCCCGCGATTCGGAGCCGACTGCACGAGTTGTTCGGTCCGGACCGAGTTGAGGTGCCGACGAACAGTGCCACGTTGATCTCACAAGGGGCTGCGTGGATCGCACATGACAGGCAGCGGCTCCGGCTGGCAAAGCCCATCGAACTCGAGCTCGCTCGTGGGTCGTTGATGCCGCTTCTCGCTGCGGGCACTGAAATGCCTCTCGGTGGAGACGTCAAGCACGAAACCCTCCACCTGTACTGCGCGGATCCGACGGACGGGAAGGCGAAATTTCCGATCGCTACTCCGACCGCGTTGTCATCACACCCGCAGGCGAGCGAGCGGCGAACGTCGCTGGGAATGATCACACTCGGCGTCGACGAGACCGCGCCGCCACTGCACGAGCGCCTCGAGCTGAAGGTCGTTCTCGACGACGACTTGGTGTTGTCGGTCGAGGCGTCATCAAGCCAGAAGCACGATCGAGTCACGGCGTCGTACTACGACCTGGAGTTCGGTCTTGGCCTCCCGGCTTCGGCTATGCCCGGAGGTGCAGCCGCGGACCCAAAAGCACCTGAGGAGTCCATAGTCGTGCCACAGGCGGGACTGGTCGTCCGTGCGAATGTGGCGAGGGACAAGGACCAGGCGACCGTTCCCGGCGAAGTGCTGTATCGGCACAATTCAAGGGCCTTCACCCGGCATGTGCGCGACGGTGCGACAGAAGCCCAGTTGCGGGAACACCTGTACTACAAGCCGTGCGCCGCCTGCAAGCGCCAGTGGGGGCACCCGGAGTGTCGATGCGGAACGGCGTGACATGGCGAGCGCCAAGGCACTCGTGCGAGTGCTTGACCACGGAACGGAAGTCGAGTCTGGAGTCCGCCGTCCGATTCGTCTGACTCCCGATGGGTACGCAGGCGTCGCGTATGCGGGCTCCGTCTACCCACTCCGGCAGGGCGATCTCATCGACTTGGACGGAACGAGCTGGGAACTCGCGGACTGCGATCGTTTCCTGTTTACCGGAGCAGAGGTTCCGTACGCTCCCATTGTCGGTGAACCGCTGGAGAAGACCAGCGGTTTCGACGTCGAGTGGCACCTCGAAACCAACCAATACGGGCATATCGTCGTCTTCAACGCGTCGGAGCGCATTGCCGGCAGCTTGGTGTCAGCGCTTGAGGACGCGGGTCTCAGCATCCAGCGCTGGGACGTCAGCCATCGGCCAGCAGATGACGGCAACTTCTACGACTGGTTCGCGCGCCTTCGGTTCAAGGGCAGCCAGGCCGAAGCACTTGCGCTCGTCGAGGATGTCATCGCACCGCCGTCGTCTCTCGCGCCGACGGTGCCAGTCACGAATCCGACCACAGCTCGCCTTGCTGATGCCGAGGCTCGGATCGAGGAGCTGCTCAACCAACTGTACGTCGCGACACGCAAGGGCGAGGCGGCTGAACATGAGGTCGCGCAGCTCCGTCACGATCTTGCGAACGCGGAAGCGAGCGAGCATCGATACCGAGAATCCGTTACCCTCGCAGAACGCCGTCATTCAGATCTGCAAGAGCAACTCGCCGTGCTCCGACAAGGTCTGGGAGGCATGGCTGACACGGCGGAACTGGTGAAGAACCTCGCTGACGCCGAGGAACTTCGAGAACTCGCTCTTGCCGAGAACTCCTTGCTGCTGGAGCGTGTGCGAGCGGCCGACTCGGAAGCGGCAGAAAGCGGAGCACGCGCTGACGACATGGCGGTGCAGGTAGACGCACTCCTTGGGAGAGTGTCGGAACTTGAGGGCCTAGAGACGGAACGACTTCGCGCCTCGACCGCGCAACGGCCTCGACGCGGGGGCGTCATTGACTTCCTGCCGCGGGCGTTCAGCCGCCTTGAGTTCGTTCTAGATGCAGTCGATGTGATTGCCAACCTCGACTCGCCAGCGTCCACGATGAAAGCACTTGCTGAAATCGACTCTGGGCGCCCTGTCGGGAAGGACCTTTCGGGAATGCGTGGCTGGTTTGAGGTGACGGAATTGGCGACGGGCATCGCGGGAAGCGAGCGACTTGGCCGCATCTACTACAAGCCGGGCGGTCAAAGAGTGCTTGTCAGTGTGCACATCGAACAGGACGAAAAACAACAGAGACATCACATCGAGAGGCTGCGAGCCTTCTGACCCCGGTTACCGGCGCCTGAGGCAGGCCTCGATGTCAGAGCGTTCGAGGCGCAATTCCTTGGCTTCGGGCCTCGCGGCCCACGGCCCCAGATCGGTGATAATAGGCGGCGCACTCCGGAGTAGGACCAGTGCCGTCCCGATGGCGCCGCACCAACTCGGCCAGACCTCATGTGCTCTGGGAACTCGCAGCCGCCCTGGTGTGGAGAACACGGGGGGAGTCCGTGGATGCGCTGTCTGTCGGCGCTGCCCCAGGGGGTTGGTACAGCGGGCGCCTGCGCCAGCGCCACACTTAACCCGGGCGTTGCGGAAAGTCCAGTCGTGGACGGCCTTGAGGGTGGATCGGGCGTGTCCTGGCACCTTCCATAATCCAGTCGACCGTACTGGCCTCTCGTCCGAAATCAGCACCTACCCTGAAGCAGGGTCAGGTAGTTTCTGCCGATGCAACGCTCCGGCAGCCGACAAGGAGTGGCAAGTGACAGCGGATGTCCGTGGGCCGGCATGGGCACTCGAGGGATTGGGCGTGCGGTCCGGGCGCTATCCCCTGGCGGTGGAGGGCCCGGTGATGCGGGCGGTGGACCGGTTGGTTCCCGGAGTGTCCACGGTGACCCGCTACATCCGTTACCACTCGCTGTATGCGGCGATCGCGGCGCACGCGGAACGAAACGGTTGGGACGTCACCGGGTGCCGCCGGGCGGTCCGCCGCAGCGAGGTCCTGCTGGCGGCGCTTCAGCACCACACGGGGACAGATCCGGCATGGCTGGCCCACGGGGTCGACCGGGTGCGGCGCTTCTGCACGGGCGAACTGGAACTCGCGCGAGCCGCCGACGAGGAGCAGCTGAGCCAGTCGTACTCACCCCGCCGCTGGGGTTTTTGGGACCAGTACGGCGGACCCGCCACGGTGCTCGGCACCGTGGACGTCCGGGACGGAGTGCTCAGACCCGGCCGACACCCGTGCCCTCCCGCGGTCAAGGAGCTCTTCGCCCCTCTGCTGTCTCTCGCGGCACGGGACGTCGTGTCCTTCGCCGACCTGGAGACAGCGGGGCAGGCGGCACTTGGTGTCCCGTGTCCGGCCGAGCGGGAATGGCTGACGGACGTGCTGACCGCAACTCGCGGTGGAGGAACGCACGCGCAGGGGGACTGGGAGGCGTCCGACCGCACTCGGTGTGCGACCCTCCGTATCCTCGGCCGGGCGATCGATCTCCACGGTCATGAGGGCAACGGGTATCAGGAGACGCTGCGCTCCGCGGTGGCCTTCGGTGGCGAGGCGACAACGGATCCCGTTCTGGCGGCGATTCCCGAGACGGCCGGTTGGCGGGGAGTGCTGCTGCGCCATTACTCCGTCGGCGCCTGGCGTCGGCTGTGGGCGGCGCTGGTGGCCGATGTCGGCTCCAAGGACGGCGAGGCCGACCGGACGGCCGAGGAACTACGCGACTGGCTGGCGCAACAGGCCCCGGACGCGAATGTACGGCGGGTCCTGGACGACCTGCCTCCGCTCAAGAACGCGGCAGGTCAGTTGTTGCCTGTCGAACGGCAACTCCTGACGCAGGGTGCCGATGCCCCGATGACCAATGTGTTGCTCCTGATGGTGGGTGCGCTGCGCTCCCGAGAGGGTCATCTGCCCGGCGACGTAGGGGCCGTCTTCCTGGGCCGTCAGCGGCGCTGGGCCGAGTTTCTCGACCCGACGTGGGTCGACGGCCTCATCGACGACTACGCCGACCGGCCGGTCCGCGACTTGGCCGCCCGGCTGGTGGACGACATGCTCGCCCAGTCCCGCAGAGTCGCCCTCGCGAAGCTGCGCACCGACCCCGCGACCGGCGGGCTGAAGATCTTCTCCCGTCTGCACCTTCGCAACGAGCGTTACTTCAAGACCGGTGACGAAGGAGACTCCGACATCGGCACCCGCATCCCCCAACTGGGCTCCCTGGCAGCGCAACTGGGGCTTTTCGCCGTCCGCGACAACTGCCACACCGTCACCGCGGAGGGACGGCGAATCCTGGAGACAAACCCATGAGCGCGGCACAGCACACCCGATTCGCATCCCCCGTCACGCTGCTGAGAGAGTGGAGCGAACGCAGCGATCAGCAGGCGCTACACGAAGCACTTTTCCTCGGTTTCACAGTTGATCTCCCCTTCCTGGAGAAGGTCGCCATACCCATCGCGCGTGGCCTGGGTGCCCGCACCGCGGTGATCGGTGATGCGGCCCAAGGGCTGTACGACCCGGTCGATGTGCGCATGGCGGGCCGCAGTTATCTGCACGGCCTGGCCTCCTGCCGGCGTGCGTTCCACCCCAAGGTCGTCATTCTGATCGGAGAACACGCCTGCCGGCTCGCAGTGGGGTCGGGGAACCCGACGCTGTCCGGCTGGGGCGCCAACGACGAACTGTGGACGGTGGTGGAGACCGAGGACGACGACTCCCACGCGCTCCTGGCCGACCTCGCCGACTGGTTGGACGCACTGCCCTCCGCCGTGGAACTGGCCCCCTGGTCGGCGAATCACCTGACGGAACTGGCTGCCCTTCTGACCGAACGGCATGTCAACGCCCCGGCCGGACCGGAATCAGGTGCGCGGCTTCTGCACAACCTCCAGGAGAGTCTGCTGGAGCAACTGCCGCTCGGTCCTGTCGACGAACTGCATGCGTACGCCCCGTTCGTCGACGAGGCCAGTCATGCCCTCAGTGGGCTGGTCGGCCGACTGACACCCCGCCGCACCGTCCTCGGGCTCCAGCCTCGCTGGTCCAGCTACGACGCCGGAGCGATCAAGAGGGCACTCGGCGGCTTCGACGCGCAGATCCGTTTCCTCGAGGAGACCCGGATGCGGCACGGCAAATTCGTCGAGTGGCAGGCCGGCGGCCGCCGATACGCTCTCACCGGGAGCCCGAATCTCACTCGCGCCGCGCTGTGCACCAGCACCCGGGACGGCGGCAACTGCGAGCTCGCCGTACTCGCCGCCGACACCGCGCCGCTGCTTCCCGAACAGGGGCGCATCACCTCACTCGCGAGCCTGACGGGCCGCACCATCCGGCCCTTCCAGTCCACCGGTCATACGCTCGTCCTGCTGGGCGCGAAGACGGACAGCGAAGGCCTGCACGTCTCTCTGGCGCACCCCCAGCCCCTGCCCGTGGTGATCAGCACATCTCCGGACGGTTCACCGGGTTCCTGGACGCAGACCGGAACCATTCCGGCGGGGGCGGCGGCCTGTTCCTTCCCGTTGCCCGAGGTTCCTGGTGCGGCGGTTCGCGCCACGTGCGCCCGTCCTGACGGCACCACCGCCGAATCCGCCGTCGTCTTCGTCTACAGCCCCGTGCACTGCGCACGACACCAGAGCGCCGACAGCGGTCCCCGGCTGAGATACGACTACACGGCGCAGACCCTGTTCGCCGACGAGCGTGCCGCACGCCGTTTCGAATCCGATCTGCTGCGCCTGCGCGAGCTCACCGCCGGAACGTCCGCTCCCCGGGTGAGCCCGGCGGGAGACACAACAGCGGGCTCGGTGACATCGAGCGGCGTCGACCGCTGGGACGCCTACCTCGCCGACTGCCGCCGGATGATCGGGGCGCCGTTTACGGATCTGGCGTTCGGCACCTCGCCACTCGACCTGCCGCAAGCACCCTCGTTGCGGTGGATCGTGTCGACGGTCACCGTTGGCGTGCGGGACGAAGACGAAGAGCACGAGGACGAGACGGAGGAGGACCTCCCCACCACGAGCGAGCCGCTCGCCCCGTACGTCGCGCCAGAGCAGCGTGCCCGTTGTCGCGCCTGGGCCCAGCGCTGGGTCGCGGCGCTCACAGGCCCTGACGGTTCAGCCGCAGCACCGGTTCCGGTCCGGCTGCTCGTGGCCAACCTGTACGTCCAGCTCCTGGCCGCCGGAGTCTGGGACGAGCAGGACCAGAGCTGGCGCGACGGACTCAGCCGCCTCCTCGAAGCACTTGGTTCCGAAGGCCTGGCGGGCGCGGCGGACCACGATGCTCCGCCCGAGACCCGGCGACGGCTGGACGCGGTGGCGGCCGTGGTGATGACACTGCTCGTCCAGGACGCCACGTTCACCGGCGGCGGCGAGCACGACGTACTGGCGGCCCGCGCCTGGCACGGCGGCAAGGCGATGATCGCGCGTGCCGAGCCCGCCGAGGCGGAGGACCTGATGATCCCGCCGGAGCGGGCGCTCGCCCGCGTCGCGCCCTGGAGCGAGGTGGAGAGGCTCATCGCTCTGGCGCAGGAAGACGACCCCTACGCGGAGGCGATCGAGGGGCTCACCGCGGCCGGTTGGTCGGTCGTGTGCGAGGACGGGCTCTGGGAGATCACGGGCTCCTTCGGCAATCCGCTTCCGGTCGTGGCCAAGGCCGCCGAACGACTCGGGCGGCACCACGCCGACGGCGTGCTTGTACGAGCCCGCAGCACGAACCGCTGGGCCTTCATGGCGTGGGCGGACCCCTACCTGGTCCTGCTGAATCCCCCGGCACGCGTCTGGCGCACCTACCAGGTACGACTCCCTGCCACACCGGAATCACGGTTCAGCGGCGGCGACCTTTCCGCGGTACCCGGCCGCGTCGGTTCTCCGACCCCGCTACAGAAGGGTCCGCCGGAAGCTCTCAGGAAGATTCTCGCCGAAGCAGGCCTCACCTACCCGGAGTTGGTCAGTCGCCTGTTCACACTCGACACTTGACGGGGAAAGGTAGCGATCAGTGCCGTGACGCCACCGGCGACAGACCGTCGAGCGGCGGATTTCCCTCGATTGACCTCGTCTCACCGTCACGCCGCTGCTCAAGGCGGGCAGGCGCGATTGAGCTTGTTCCACTTTGACGGACACCATTGGTGTGGTGGTCAGGCTGCGAGTGCGGTCTCGTATTCGGCGGGACTGCGGTAGCCGAGGTGCAACCGATGCAAGTTGTACCAGCCCTCGATGAAATCGAAGATGGCGGTGTGGGCAGCGGCCCGGTTGGGCCAGGCGGAGGTGCCGAACAACTCACGCTTGATGGTGGCGAAGAACGACTCGGCGAGCGCGTTGTCCCAGCACTGACCGGTGCGGCCGACCGACAGTCGAACTCCGAACTGGTCGGCCAGGGAAGCAAATTGCTGGCTGGTGTAC
>NZ_JAAAXQ010000520.1 GCF_009916105.1 Streptomyces sp. GC420
GCCCATTCCCCGGCCGGGGCGGGGCCGGTGCCGTCAGGTAGGGGCGGGGTCCATAACCTCAGGTGGGAGGCCCTCCGCAGGCGGTGGGGCGATGTCGAATTCGCACCAGACGGACTTGCCGCTGCCGCGCGCTTCCACGCCCCATACGTCCACGAGCCGGTCCACGAGCAGCAGTCCGCGGCCCGACACCCCGTCCTCGCCGGCGTCGCGGCGGCGCGGCAGGACGCTGGAGCCGTCCTCGACCTCCACCCGCAGTCGCTGCTGCCCCCCGCCCGCCACCAACCGGGCGGTGGCGACCGCACCGCCGTCCGTGTGGAGCAGCGCGTTGGTGATCAGCTCGTCCGCGACCAGTTCGATCTCGTCGGACCGTTCCCTCGCCCCCCATGCCCGCACCGCCTCGCCGATCACGTGCCGGGCGGAGGCGAGTGCCTCCGGGTCGTTCTGCGCCACGTGCCGCTGGAGCCGCCCGTCGGTCCTCGGCATGTCGGAAGGCCGGCGGCGCAGGAGCAGCAGGGCCACGTCGTCCTCGCCACCGCGTTCGTCGTACTCCTCGCACAGCTCGTCCGCGAGGTCCTGGAGGTCCTGCGAGCCGGTGTGGACGAGGGCGATCAGCCTTCGCACCCCTTCGTCGACATCGGAGCCGGGGCGCTCGACCAGGCCGTCGGTGCACAGCAGGAGGGTCGCTCCCGGTTCCAGGTCGACCGTGGTGACCGGGTATTCGAGGCGGCCGAACTGCGCGGACAGGCCGAGCGGCAGACCGCCGGAGACGGGCAGCCTGCGGCAGGTGCCGTCGGCGTACCTGATCAGCGGGTCGAGGTGTCCCGCGCGGACCAGGTGGACGATCCCGGTGGCCAGGTCGGCCTCGGCGTACACGCAGGTGGCGAAACGGTCGGTGTCGAGTTCGTGCAGGAAGACGGAGGCGCGGGCCATCACGGTGGCGGGGGCATGCCCCTCGGCGGCGTACGCGCGCAGCACGATCCGCAGCTGGCCCATGACGGCGGCGGCGTGGGTGTCGTGCCCCTGGACGTCGCCGATGACCAGGCCGACCCGGCCCCCGGGGAGCGGGATCACGTCGTACCAGTCACCGCCGACGTCCCGCCCCATCCTGGCCGAGCGGTAGCGCACCGCGATCTCCGCGCCCGGCACGGCCGGGATGCGGCGCGGCAGCATGGCCTGCTGGAGCCCTTCCGCGAGGTCGTGCTCCTGCTCGAACAGCATGGCGCGGGCGAGGCTCTGCGCGATGCTGCTGCCGAGGGCGACCAGCAGATTGCGCTCCTCCTGGCTGAAGTGGGTCCTGTCGGTGTAGAGCAGGCCGAGTGCGCCGATCGGCCTGGCCTGGGCGATGAGCGGGAGGTAGGCGGCCGAGGAGAGGTCCAGGTGGGCGAGGCGTTCCCACAGCTCCGGGTAGCGGGCCTCGAACTCGGCGCGGGTGTCGACGAAGCGGGGCTGCATGGTGCGGACGACCTCGCTCATCGGGAAGTTCTGGTCGATCCTGGTGTACCGGCTGCCGGGCACGAAGCTGCCCGGCGGGCCCTCGGCGACCATGTGGATGCGCCCGGCCTCGACGAGCCCCATGACGAGGCCGCTGGAGCCGAGCATCTCCAGTCCCCCGGAGTGCTTGAGCGCGTCGATGACGTCCCGGACGGTCCTGGCGTGGGCCAGGGCGGCCGTGGTGGCCTCCACGACGGAGGTCCTGCGGCGCTGCTCCTCGTCGGGGCCGAGGCGTTCGGCGGGGTGGCCCAGTTCGTCGGTGGCATCGCGGACAATGCCGATGATGCGGTGCGGGCGGCCCTGTTCGTCGCGCAGTACATGGCCCTGGGTGTGGGTCCAGCGCGCGGAGCCGTCGCGCATCCGGATCCGGAAGTACGCGCCGTAGTCGGTCCTGCCGTCCTTGAGCGCGCGGGAGACGAGCGCGTCCAGCCGGGTGGCCTCGGCGGGCGGAACCCTGAGGGAGAGGGTCTCGGGACGTCCGTCGTACTCGCCCGGTTCGAGGTCGAAGACCTCGACCGCGGACTCGTCCAGGTGCATCAGCCCGTTGTCGAGGTCCCAGTCGAACCCGCCCATGCGGTTCAGCGACATCGTCTGGGACGGGTGCACGGGCCAGTCGTCCGGCACCGACGCGGCGGGCGGCACCGTTCCACCATGTCACTGTTCATGGCATTTTTCGACCGCCGCCGTTCCGGGCTCGGCGCCGCCCGGGGCACGTACCCGTCCGCCGTCCCGGGCCCCGCGCCCGGGACGTATCCGTGCGCCGTCCCGTCCGCCGGCAGGGCGCGGGGTCACTGCCCCGGGCTCGGTCAGGGACCCGTTCCGGTGGCGGCCGGGGCCGCCTCGAGCCGGATCCGCGTGCTGCGGGTGGTGCCGCCGACGGTGACGGCGAGGGTCACCGTTCCCGGGCGGAGGGCGGTCAGGATCCCGGTGGCCGGGTCGAAGGAGGCCGCGTGGCGGGGCCTGGCGTCCGCCTGGCCGGGGCCGATGCGCAGGTTCGGGGAGCCCGTCCAGTCGGCGCTGAGCGGGTGGGCGACGGGCACCTGGCGGACGCCCTGGGTGACGGTCGCGGTGACCCGTTCCCGCGTGCCGGGTTCGAGCCGGCCGGGGGTGTCGAGGGTCAGGTTGTCGACGTGGGCACGGGTCTGGACGGAGATCCAGTCGGGGCCGCCCCTCCAGGGCCGCTCGCGCGCCTCGCGCCGCTGCGCGGGCGGCACCCGGTCGACGCCGACCAGCGACCAGCCGGTGAAGCCGCCCTCGTCCGCGGGGGCGGCCGGGGCCTTTCCCGAGCTGCCGTTGATCAGATACGGCACGCCGTCCACCCGTGAGGCGTGGAACACTCCGGCGTGCGCGCCGATCAGTGCCGCGCCCTTCCCCGTCGTACGGCGGAACTCCGCCAGCCACTCCTCGACGAGTGCGGCCTCCTTGGGGTCCCCGAGCCGCCCGGCCTGCTGCGGGGTGGGCTCGCGCGGCGGTACGTGCTGGACGACCGTCACCGCGTCGACGCCCGCGTCGCGGGCGGCCGCGGTGAGCTGTGCGCGCAGCGACTCGATCTGGGCGAAGCCGCCGGCGCGCAGGGTGAGGCCGGAGGTGTCGAGCGTGATGAAGCGGGTGCCCTTGTGGTCGAACACGCGGTGCGCCGGCCCGAACTCGGCCACGAAGCGGTCGATGCTCCCTCCCATCACCTCCTGGTTGCCCGGCACGTAGTACCAGGGCAGTTCGTCCCCCAGTTCCTCGGTGAGCACCTGCCGGGCGAAGGCCAGGTCGGCGGGTGAACCGTCGTCGACCAGGTCGCCGTTCACGACGAGGAAGTCGGGCCGTGCCGCCCTGATCTCCCGCAGGGTGCGCCGGGCCTGCGCCACGATCGCGCCGTCCGGGTCGCGGGCGACGAACCGGGCGTCGGACATGACCGCGTACCGCCAGTCACGCCGCTGTGTCACCGCGGCCGGGTCGATCAGCGGATCGGGCGGCGCCGGCCGCGCGGGCACGTCGACGGCGGGCGGCACCTGCGCGGTGAGCCCGTCGATCACGATGCTGCCCTTGTACTGCTTCCCCGCCGCAGTCTCAGCCAGGTAGAAGCGGTGCACGCGCAGGGGCGCCGGGGTTCCCGGCGGTACGGCGAAGGTGATCTGCCGCCAGCCCGTCCAGGTGACGTACGGTCCGCGCAGCAACTGGTCGGAACCGGCCGCGTCCTTCAGGTGCAGGGTCGGCCAGGCGCCCTTGCCGTCCCCGTCGACCCAGAGCCGGAAGGACTGCGGCTGCCCGGGGACGGTGAGCTGCCGGGGCGGATTGGCGTAGGCGGCACGGGTCGAGGCCGAGCGGGTGAAGTCGTAGGAGAGACGCAGCCCGGTCCCGCTGTGCCCGTCGGGCACGGGAGCGACCGAGCCGCCCGCCCGGGCCTGGGTGAAGGTCCAGTCCGCCGCGTCGTCGAATCCGGAGACGGTGACGTCGGCCAGGCCGGCGGTCACGGCGAGCGTGGCGGTGCTGCTGCCGACGGTGGCGGTGATCCGGCCTGCGGCCGGCCCGTCCGTGAGCGCGGCGACGGTGAAGCGGCCCTGTCCGTCCTCGCTCACCCGGAAGAGGGAGTGGTCGTAGTCGAGGGCCACGTCCGCCGGCTCGATGGGGGCGCTCGCGCCGTGTGCGTCCAGCCCGACGATTCCGAACGCGGCGGTGTCCGAGGCGTCCGCGAGACCGAGGCGGGGTGTGGTGGGCACGATCCGGTCGAGGTCGTCGAGAACGGTCAGCTCGATGGAACCGTGCGGAACCGAGCCGGGTACGGACGGGGCGGAGCGGGATGCGGAAGCGGCGGAACCGGACGGGGCGGAGC
>NZ_JAAAXQ010000521.1 GCF_009916105.1 Streptomyces sp. GC420
CCTCTGACAACGGGGTGGGAACGTCGAACACGTGACGCACAACGCATTGGTGACAGGCCGTCGGCGCCGCCCCGGCCGCCCCCGGGCGAACGGCGGCGGGCACGCCGCCCGCAGGTGCCGTGCCCGCCGCCGCTGTCGCCGTCGCCGTCCTCCGCGCCCGGGGCCCGGCCTCAGACCCAGGTGTCCAGCCACATCCGGTCGCGCCACTCGTCCATCGGCAGCGGCAGCCCGGTGTAGATCGGGTAGAAGTACACGAAGTTCCAGAAGATCAGCAGCACCAGCACGCCCGCCCCCACGGCTCCCAGTGCCCGGCGGCGCTCCGTGGAGCCCGGTGGGCCCAGGATCGAGCCGATCATCATGGCCACCGCCAGGCACAGGAACGGTACGAAGACGACGGCGTAGAAGAGGAAGATCGTCCGCTCCTGGTACTTGAACCAGGGCAGGTACACCGCCGCGATCCCGCACAGGATCGCAGCCGCCCGCCAGTCCCGCCGGAAGGCCCAGCGCCACACCAGGAACACGATCGCGAAGCACGCGGCCCACCACAGCAGCGGGGTGCCCAGGGCCAGCACCTCACGGGCGCACTTGCCGGTCTCCGACGCGGGGCAGCCGTCCGTGCCCGGCTCGGGGGACTCGTAGAAGTACGAGACGGGCCGGCCCAGGACGATCCAGCTCCACGGGTTGGACTCGTAGGTGTGACCCGAGGTCAGGTTGACGTGGAAGCTGTAGACCTCGGACTCGTAGTGCCACAGGCTGCGCACCCAGTCCGGCAGCCAGGTGAAGCTGCCGCCCTTGCCGTCGGTGGTGGCCCAGTTGCGGAAGTAGCCGTCCTTGGTGACGATCCAGCCGGTCCACGACGCGACGTACGTCACGAACGCCACCGGCACGGTCGAGACGAACGCGGGCAGCGCGTCGCGCTTCAGCACCGACAGGTACGGGTTCCCGGCGCCCGCGGTCCGCCGCGCGCCCACGTCCCACAGCACCGTCAGCAGCCCGAAGAAGACCAGCACCACCGCGCCGTTCCACTTCGTGGCGAAGGCCAGCCCCAGGCACAGCCCGGCCAGCAGCCGCCACGGCCGCAGGCCCAGCCGCAGCCCGTCCGCGACCGTCTCGTCGGGGCGCAGCCGCCCGTCCGCGGGATCCACGGGCAGCGCGGCGGCGAGCCGCGCCCGCGCCCGGTCCCGGTCGATCAGCAGCGCGCCGAACGCGGCGAGCACGAAGAACATCAGCACCTGGTCGAGCAGCGCGGTGCGGCTCATCACGAAGTGCAGCCCGTCCACGGCGAGCAGCGCCCCCGCCAGGCAGCCCAGGAACGTCGAGCGGAACAGCCGGCGGCCGATGCGGCACAGCATCAGCACCGACAGCGTGCCGAGCACGGCGACCATGAACCGCCAGCCGAACGGGTCGAGGCCGAACATCCACTCGCCGACGCCGATCACCCATTTGCCGACCGGCGGGTGCACGACGTACGACGGGTCGGACCCGAGCGGGATCCGCTGCGGATCGTCGAGGATCGCGTCGTTGGCGTTCTTCGGCCACGTCCCCTCGTAGCCCTGCTGGACGAGGGCCCAGGCGTCCTTCGCGTAGTACGTCTCGTCGAATATCACGTCCCGCGGGCTGCCGAGGTTCCAGAACCGCAGCACGCCGGCGACCAGCGTGATCAGCAGCGGCCCGCCCCACGCCGACCAGCGCAGCAGCCGCTGCGCCATGTGCGGGGGAACACCCAGGGCGGACCAGGGGCGCGTGTCGTGCTTCGGGTACGGCGGCACCAGCTGCTCGCGCAGGCCCACGGCGGCGCCCGGCCGCCGGACATACCCGAACCGGCGCAGTACGCGCAGTCGCTCGGGCAGCGGCTCGCCGGCGTCCGTGCCCGGCGGGTCCGCGGTGTGGGGCGGCTGCTCCGGGGCCGTGCCCCGCGAAGACGTGGTACTCGTCACCGCGCCATCGTATGGAACCCGCCTGTGACAGTCGCGTCCCCGGGCCGACACCGCCCCCGGGAAGGGCTGGGCGCGGGACTGGGAGGATGGGGGCGTGACTGGAACGCTCGTACTCGCAGGGACCCCCATCGGTGACATGGCGGACGCGCCGCCGCGTCTCGCCGAGGAGCTGGCCGGGGCCGATGTCGTCGCCGCCGAGGACACCCGGCGGCTGCGGCGGCTCACGCAGGCGCTCGGGGTGCGGACGAGCGGCAGGGTCGTGTCGTACTTCGAGGGCAACGAGTCGGCGCGTACGCCGGAACTGGTGGAGGCGCTCCAGAACGGCGCCCGGGTCCTGCTGGTGACGGACGCCGGGATGCCCTCCGTCTCCGACCCCGGCTACCGGCTCGTCGCGGCGGCCGTGGAGAGGGACATCCGGGTCACCGCCGTGCCAGGGCCGTCCGCGGTGCTGACCGCCCTCGCGCTGTCCGGGCTGCCCGTGGACCGGTTCTGCTTCGAGGGCTTCCTGCCCCGCAAGGCGGGCGAGCGGCTGGGCAGACTGCGCGAGGCCGCGGATGAGCGCCGCACCCTCGTCTACTTCGAGGCGCCGCACCGCCTCGACGACACCCTCGCGGCCATGGCCGAGGTCTTCGGCGGGGACCGCAGGGCCGCCGTCTGCCGGGAGCTCACCAAGACGTACGAGGAGGTGAGGCGGGGGCCGCTCGCCGAGCTCGCCGCCTGGGCGGCGGAGGGCGTACGCGGGGAGATCACCGTCGTCGTCGAGGGCGCGCCCGAGGCGGAGCAGGGGGCGACGGACCCGGCCGAGCTGGTACGGAGGGTGCGGGTGCGCGAGGAGGCGGGGGAGCGGCGCAAGGAGGCGATCGCCGCCGTGGCCGCCGAGGCCGGGCTTCCCAAGCGGGAGGTCTTCGATGCGGTGGTGGCGGCAAAGAACGCGGCGCGTTGAAGCTCACCGGCAGGTAAAGACGCCCCCGGAAGGGCAAAGCCGGGGCCGGACCCGGGACCGTCCTCGGCGCCCGCGCCCGGTGTCCGCTCCGGTTCCCCGCCCCTGGCGTCCGGCGCCCCTGGAGATCCTACGGGGGCCGTTCGCGGGGCCTCGTAGGATCGCCGTATGAGCCCGAAGGACCCCAAGGACCCCAAGGACCCCGGTCACCCCAAGAACGCCGCGCCTCCGCTGCCCGAGCCGCTGCGGGTCGCGGTCGCCGATTCGCACACCCACCTGGACATGCAGCAGGGCACGGTTGAGGAGGCGATCGCCAAGGCCGCCTCGGTCGGGGTGACGACCCTGGTCCAGGTGGGCTGCGACATCAGGGGCTCACGCTGGGCGGCCGAGACGGCCGCCGCGCACCCCGCCGTGCACGCCACCGTCGCGCTCCACCCGAACGAGGCGCCCCGCATCGTCCTCGGGGATCCCGACGGCTGGTCCCGGCAGGGGGCGCGCACGCCCGGAGGCGAGGAGGCGCTCGACGAGGCGCTCGCCGAGATCGACGGGCTCGCCGCGCTGCCGCAGGTCCTCGGGGTCGGCGAGACCGGCCTGGACCGCTTCCGCACGGGGCCGGACGGCATGGCCGCGCAGGAGCGTTCCTTCCGCGCGCACATCGAGATCGCCAAGCGGCACCACAAGGCGCTCGTCATCCACGACCGCGACGCGCACGAGGACGTGCTGCGTGTCCTCCGTGAGGAGGGCGCCCCGGACCGCACCGTGTTCCACTGCTACTCCGGCGACGCCGAGATGGCGAAGATCTGCGCCGAGCAGGGCTGGTACATGTCCTTCGCCGGCAACGTCACCTTCAAGAACGCCCAGCCGCTGCGCGACGCGCTCGCCGTCGCCCCCCTCGACCTGGTCCTCGTCGAGACCGACGCGCCGTTCCTCACGCCCGCTCCGTACCGCGGACGGCCCAACGCGCCGTATCTCATTCCCATCACACTGCGTGCCATGGCGGAGGTGAAGGGCGTTCACGAGGACGTGCTGGCGGAGGCCGTTTCCGGCAACACGGCAAGGGCGTTCGGCTACCGCTAGGCGCGCCGGAGCACGCCGCGCACCTCCGGGCTCGGTCACACATCGTCACTCTGCCGCTTTGGAGAGTGACGGACCCTCCGCTAGTGTCCCGGCCCGCAGCGTCAAGCCAAGGGCCGGACCTCTGGAGCGTCGTTGAGCAATCCGCAGCCGTACGGGCACGGGCACCACGGGCACGGGTACGCGTACGGGGACGGGCACGGGGACGGGCACGGGCACCACGGGTACGCGTACGGGGACGGGCACGGGTACGCGTACGCGTACGGGGACGTGCACGGGTACGCGTACGCGTCGGCGGGGGCGTACGGGCCGGTGCAGCCGGGGACGGCGACCGTCCCGGGATACGCCCACCGCCCGGTAC
>NZ_JAAAXQ010000522.1 GCF_009916105.1 Streptomyces sp. GC420
GATCTCGTCGTCGATCTTCACGTACAGTGCGGTGAGCAGGGTGTCCAGGTCGCTTGTCACAGAACGACCTTGGACACCCTGTCTGCGTTCCCGGACGCACCGTCAGCATTCGGAATGACTCGTCTAGAGGGACCTGCAGACGTGAACCGACGTGAGCTGTGCGAGGCGCTCGCCGCCGCGGGCGTGCCCGACGCACTGTACGAGATCCCCGGCTTCCACGAACTCTCGCTGAAACCACCGGACTTCGCCTACCTCCGGCAGGAGGGTGTCGACTGGGTGGTGGGAAGTTTCGAGCGTGGCCTGTACCGCCCGCTCAACCGCTTCGACAGCGAGGACGCGGCATGCCGCTTCCTTCTCGCACAGCTCACGTACCGGGGCGGGGGGCCGGATCCCGGGGCCGAGGACGAGATGCGGTCGGTCCTCGAGGACAGGGACGAGATCGAGCGGGCCGCCCGCGAGGCCTTCGAAAGGGCCCGGCGCACCGAACCGTGAACTCCGGCCAGCGGTCCACCGCGCCGGGCGATGCCGTCGTCCTCATGGATGCCGGGCTGCCGCAACCTCCCGAGCCGACGGCCCGGGCGGCGGATCCGCACAGGCAGGGGCTCCGGCCGGGTGGGCGCAGAACGCGAACGGGGGCGGGGGACGAGATGCCGCGAGCGGGCGACACAGCAGGGGGACGGAGCATGACGGGCACCGATCAGGGCACCTGCGTACCGGAAGGTAGGCTCCTTTCATGATCGGCCCGAACGGCGAGACGACGTTGTTGCAGGTGCTGCTGGACGCGGCCCGCGAGACACCAGGTCAGGTCGTCGTCCACGTACGCGGCGACGGAAGCGAACTCGACGTCACCCTCCGGGAACTGGCCGACCAGTCCCTGCGCGTCGCCGGCGGCCTGCTCGCCGCGGGAGCCTCCCCGGGCACCTGCCTGCCTCTCCTCGCCGACCGCAGCGAGGACTTCCAGCCCATGTTCTGGGGAGCGCTCGCCGCAGGCCTCGTGCCGGTGCCCCTGGCCCCGGAGACACGGCGGGTGCTGTCCGTCTGGGAACACCTCGGCCGCCCGCCGCTGCTCGCCGACCGGGCCACAGCACCGCTGCTCGCCGAACTCCCGCCGGACGCGACCGCGTTGCACCTGGACGCGGTGCGCGAGGGAACCCCGCCCGGCCGGCTCCCCGAGCCCGCACCCGATGACGTGGCCTTCCTGCAGTTCTCCTCCGGCAGCACCGGTACACCCAAGGGGGTCGAACTGACCCACGCGGCTGTGCTGTCCAACCTGGGACAGATACGCACCGCCGCTCGCCTCACGGCCGACGACGTGGTGATGAGCTGGATGCCGTACTTCCACGACATGGGCCTCATCGGCACTCACCTGGCGCCGCTCGCCGCCCGGGCCAAGCAGGTGAAACTGGGGCCGCTGTCCTTCGCCAAGCGGCCGCGGACGTGGTTCGACACCGCGGCACGGCACGGCGCCACCGTGCTCTCGGCGGCGAACTTCGCCCTGGCGCTCGCCGCACGGCGGGTCCCGGACGAGGAACTGCAGCGGCTCGACCTGTCCCGGGTGCGGCTGGTCCTGGTCGGCGCCGAACCGATCGCCGCCCCGGTGTGGCGGGAGTTCGCGCGCAAGACCCTGCTGGCGGGCATGGACGCCACCGCCATGCAGCCCGTCTACGGCCTGGCCGAGGCGACCCTGGCCGTCACCTTCCCGCCGCTCGGGAAGACCGCGGCACCACTGGTCCTCGACCGGGAGGCACTCAGCCGGGGCCGGGCCGTGGACGCCGCACCCTCGGGGACCCCGGGCTCCCCCGGCACCTCGCACGTCGAGGTGATGGACGTCGGACTCCCCGTGCCCGGCTGCGCGGTGCGCGTGGTCGGCGAGGACGGCAGTCCGCTGGGCGACCGCAGGGTGGGGCACATCGAGGTACGGGGCCCGCAGGTTGCGCGCGGTTACCACCTGCTCCGCGAGGAGACCGCCGCCGCGTTCGCCGACGGGTGGCTGCGCACCGGTGACATGGGGTTCCTGCACGGCGGACGCCTGTGTGTGACGGGCCGTCACAAGGACGTGCTGTTCATCAACGGCAGGCAGTTCCACGCGTCGGACATCGAGACCGTCGTGGCCGGCACACCAGGTCTGCCGCCGGGGGCGACAGCGGTGATCGGCTCCACCGACCCGCTCACCGGTGCCGAGCGCGTCGCGGTCTTCGTCCAGTGGGCCAGACCGCCCAAGGACACGGCGCCCGCCGTGCTGGAGCAGGTGGTGGCGCGGGTGCGCGAGGCCCTGGCCCACGACGACGTACGGGTCGTGCCGTTGCCCCCGGGAGCGTTTCCCCGTACGACCAGCGGCAAGTTGCAGCGCCGCCGGATGCGGGCCCGCTTCGAGGCCGGCGCCTATGCCGGGCGCGGGACCCGCCCGGCCGCGGAGACGGCCCTCCCCGCCGTCCTTGCCGCCGCCGCCCGGACCGCTCAGGACGCTCGCGACGCCCGGACCGGGGCCGGCGCCGCCGCCCCGGGGCTCCCCGCCGTGCCGGCCCCTCCCGCTGCGGGAGCGCGGTCCCGGACGGCCGCACCGGAGCCCCGCCCGCGTCAGGAGACCGAGCGCGCCGTCCGGGACGTGTGGGCACACGTGCTCGGCCTGCCGGCCACCCGGATCGGCCCGCGCGACCGGTTCTTCGCGCTCGGCGGTACGTCGCTGAAGGCGATGGAGGTGCTGGCCGCGCTGGAGGACACCTTCGGCGCCGCGCTGCCCCCTTCGGTCATGCGGGACCGCGACACCGTCACCGCGCTCACCGACCACCTGATGGGCAGCGACCCTCAACCGGCCGACCGGGGAACCGACTTGAAGGAAGCCGGCACCGCTGTGCGTGCGGAGGTGTCTCCGGCCGGCCCCGCCGGCGGGCAGGACGGGCCCCCACACGACTCCCGGACGCCGGTCGCGATCACCGCCATGGCCTGCCGGTTCCCCGGCGCCGACACCCCGGAGGCCTTCTGGGACCGGCTCGCCGCCGGACACGACGCCGTCACCGGCGTACCCGGGGGCCGGTGGCCCGGATCCGCGGACACCACCGCCCGCTGGGGCGGCTTCCTCGACGACCCGGCCGGTTTCGACGCCGACTACTTCGGGATCGGCCCGGACGAGGCACGTGTCACCGACCCCCAGGCGCGAGTCTTCCTCGAACTCGCCCACGAGGCCCTGGAACGGGCCGGCTACGCCGGGCCCCGGCGGAGCGGACGCCGGATCGGCGTCTTCGCCGCCGTCGGCGAGAGCGGATACCGCGAACTGCTCGGCCCCGGCGGCGTACCCGGCACCACCGCGGCGGCGGCCGGACCGGCAGCGCAGGCAGTACCGGCGCCCTCGGCCCTGCTCGGCAACCTGCCCAACCTCATCGCCGCCCGTGTCGCGCAGACCCTGGACCTGGACGGGCCGGCACTCGCCGTCGACACCGCCTGCTCCTCCGCGCTGGTCGCCCTGCACCTGGCCCGCCGCAGCCTCCAGGACGGCGAGTGCGACATCGCCGTCGTCGGCGGGGTCAACCTCAACCTCACCCCGACCGGATACCGCCTCCTGGAGGAGGCACGGGCACTGTCCCCGACCGGGCGCTGCCATGCCTTCAGTTCCCGGGCCGACGGCTTCGTCCCCGGAGAGGGCGGGGCCGCGATCGTCCTCACCCGACTCGACGACGCGCACCGGGCCGGTGACCCCGTCCTCGCCCTGCTGCGCGGCACGGCGGTGAACAACGACGGCCGCTCGCTCAGCCTCATGGCCCCCAACCCGCTCCGGCAGCGCGAAGTCATCGCACGGGCCTACGAGGACGCGGGTATCGACCCCGCCGCCGTGTCCTACGTCGAGGCGCACGGCACCGGCACGGCGATCGGCGACCCGATAGAGCTCAAGTCGCTCGCCCACGCCTTCCCGCCGCGCGCCGACGGACGGCCCAGGCTGCTCGGCTCGGTGAAGACCAACCTCGGGCATCTGCTCAACGCGGCCGGCATGCCGGCCCTCGTCAAGGTCGTCCTGGCACTCGGCCACCGGCAGCTCCCCGCATCACTGCACCACGCGCCACCCGCCGCGGGTATCGACGGCGCCGGCTTCTCGGTGGTGGCCCGGCACCGAGACTGGGTCGAGCCCGGCACGCTGGTCGCCGGAGTGAACGCCTTCGGGTTCGGCGGCACCAACGCCCACGCCATCCTCGAAGAGGCCCCGCCCGCCCCGTCTGCGGCGCCGGTCGTGTCCGCGGCGCCGGTGTCGTCCGCGACCTCGGAC
>NZ_JAAAXQ010000523.1 GCF_009916105.1 Streptomyces sp. GC420
GGGCCACGAGCGTCGGGACGGTCGGCGGGACCGCGGCGGTCGGCGCCTCGGCCGGATCCGGCCGTTCCTGTTCCCGCCCCTTGTCCCCTTCTTGTGTCCGGTCCTGTTCCGGAGCCGGGGCCGGTTGGGGCTCGGGACGAGGGCCGGGACCGAGTCCGAGTCCGGGTCCGAGTCCGAGTCCGGTTCCGGACTCCGGTTCCGGGTCCTCCGTCTCGAGCAGGCGCACCGCGTGCCGTCCCAGCCGGGCCACCAGCGCGCCCGGCAGCCACGGGTCGAGGGCGCGCCCGTCCCGGAGTGCCGCCCCGGCGCCCGTACGCTCCAGGATCTCGCCCAGGGACGGCCGGTCGCCGGGATCCTTGGCGAGGCAGTCCCTGACCAGGGACTCCAGGCTCTCGGGGAGGCCGGAGAGGTCGGGCTCCTCCCGCGCGATTCGGAACATCAGGGCGTGCGCCTGGCTGTCCGCCGAGCCGAAGGGCAGCCGGCCGCCGGCGGCGTAGGCGAGCACCGAGCCCAGGCAGAAGACGTCGCAGGCGGGTGTGATCCGGTCGCCCCGGACCTGCTCGGGGGCCATGAACCCGGGGGAGCCCACCACGACGCCTGTTCTGGTCAGATCCCCGTCCGCCCCGGCCTCCGGGGCCGTCTCCAGGGCGCGCGCTATGCCGAAGTCGATGACCCGCGGGCCGTCGATGGTGATCAGCACGTTGGACGGCTTCAGGTCCCGGTGGACGAGCCCCGCCGCGTGGATGTCGCTCAGGGCCTGCGCGAGTCCGGCCGCCAGGATCCGCACCGAACGCTCCGGCAGCGGCCCGTGGTCCTTGGAGACCACCCGCTCCAGGCTGGGCCCCGCCACGTAGCCCGTGGCGACCCAGGGCACCGGGGCCTCGGTGTCGGCGTCCAGTACGGGGGCCGTCCACAGCCCGCCGACCTGCCGGGCCGCCCGCACCTCCTGCCGGAACCTGCGACGGAATTCCTCGCGCTCGGCCAGTTCGCGGTGCACGAGTTTGACGGCGACCGTGCGGCCGCGGTCGGAACGGGCCAGAAACACCTGGCCCATGCCGCCCGTCCCCAGCCGGCCCAGCAGGCGGTACGCGCCGATCCGCCGCGGAATCCCCGGATCCGGCTCATCCATGGCCATCCATCCCCCCGTGTGCTCTGCGGGGAGGATAGTTCGGCGTGGGCGACGGCGCGGCACGAAGCCCCTACGGCTTCGTAACGGCCGCGTCCCCGTTCCCGCTCCCGCGCCCACTTCCGTCGCCGTGCGCACTCCGGTCCCCGGGGCCACTCGCGTGCCCGGCCGTGGCAACCGCCCCGGCCACCGCGTCGAGCGCATCGGACAGCCGCTCCAGCACGCGTACGGTCTCCGCGAAACCCTCCTGACCCAGTTCGGCGGCGAGCAGACCCGCCAGATGCGCGTGACCCGGGTCGATACGGGCGACGGCGGCCCGTCCCGCGTCGGTCGGGGCGAGGAACTTCGCCCGGCGGTGCGCCGGATTCGGGGCGTAGGCGGCGAGGCCCTTCGCCACCAGCAGGTCGGCGACGCGCTGGACGCTCTGCCGGGTGATGCCCATCGCGCGGGCGATGCCGGCGACGGGCAGTGGCTCGCGCAGCACCGCGCCGAGCACCTGCCACCAGGCGGCGGTGAGGCCCGCGGGCCGGGCCAGCTCCTCGGATACGGACAGGAACTGCCCGTTCAGCCGGAACACGGTGAGCGCCGTGGCGCTGAGCAGGTCCTGTTCCCTCCGGGTCACCGCGCGTTCCCCGCCGCGCCGTCCTCGGCGCCGTCGCTCCTGGCCCCGGTCTCCGCCGCCGCCAGGATCTCGTAGGCCGCCGCGTCCGAGTCGTGGAACAGCCGGTACCAGGCGTCCAGCACCTCGCCCTCGTAGACCCCCAGCAGGGCGAGTACCTCCCTGGCGAAGGCCACGGGCTCGGTCGGTCCGGCCGTGATCAGCCCCGAGGGATCCGTCACGGCGTCCGTCTCGACGTACCGCTCGCCGCCCTTGTAACCGCTCGCCGCGAGGTACCCGGCCGCCGCGCTGGTGTGCCGCCGGTCGTCCAGCAGCCCCTCCCTGGCCAGCCCGGCCGTCGCCCCGCAGATCGCGGCCACCGGGACGCCGGCCGCGAGGAACTCGCGGGCCTTGCGGGCGAAGGGGGCCAGCTCGTCCCCGGTGTCCCAGAGTCCGGCGCCGGTCAGGATCAGCAGCGAGCTGTCCCGCGGCCGTACGCCGTCGAGACCGAGATCGGGCTGCACGCGCAGGCCGCCCATCGTGGTGACCGGCCGGGCGGGGTCCGCGGCGACGGTCCGGGTCTCCCAGCCGTTCCGGCCGAGCTCCGCCGTGGCGTGCCCGGTCTCCCAGTCGGCGAGGGTGTCGTAGACGGCGATGTGCACGGGCTTGCGGTTCATGGCAGCCTCCTCGTGGCCTCTATGACAGTAGGCTGTCATTCAGGCAGCCTACTGTCAACATCTCCGGGGTCCTCCGGGGTCCTCCAGGGTCCTCCGGGGTCCGCCGCACACCCGACAAGGTGTCGCCCCGAGCCCCGGACGCCCGTACACGACGCCGATGTCCCGCCCGGCCGGGGCCCGCCTACGCTGACCGGCATGACCCCTCATGCCGACCCTGCCACCGGTGCCTCCGTCAAGGCGGCCGACCGCGCCCATGTGTTCCACTCCTGGTCAGCCCAGGGCCTGATCGACCCGGTCGCCGTCGCCGGCGCCGAGGGCTCGTACTTCTGGGACTACGAGGGCAAGCGGTACCTCGACTTCACCAGCGGGCTGGTTTTCACGAACATCGGTTACCAGCACCCGAAGGTCGTCGCCGCGATCCAGGAGCAGGCCGCAACGCTCACCACCTTCGCTCCCGCCTTCGCCGTGGAGTCGCGCTCCGAGGCCGCGCGGCTCATCGCCGAGCGCACCCCGGGCGACCTGGACAAGATCTTCTTCACCAACGGCGGCGCCGAGGCCGTCGAGAACGCCGTCCGGATGGCGCGTCTGCACACCGGCCGGCACAAGGTGATGTCCGCCTACCGCTCGTACCACGGCGCCACCTCCACCGCGATCAACCTGACCGGCGACCCGCGCCGCTGGCCCAGTGACCAGGGCGCCGCCGGTGTCGTGCACTTCTGGGCACCGTTCCTCTACCGCTCGCCCTTCTACAGCGAGACGGAGGAGCAGGAGGCCGCCCGCGCCCTGGCGCACCTCGAGGACACCATCGCCTTCGAGGGGCCGTCCACCATCGCCGCGATCATCCTGGAGACGATTCCCGGCACCGCCGGGATCATGATGCCGCCGCCCGGCTACCTGGCAGGCGTGCGGGAGATCTGCGACCGCCACGGCATCGTCTTCGTGCTGGACGAGGTCATGGCGGGCTTCGGGCGCACGGGCGAGTGGTTCGCCGCCGACCTGTACGGCGTCGTGCCCGACCTGATGACCTTCGCCAAGGGCGTCAACTCCGGATATGTGCCGCTCGGCGGTGTCGCCATCAACGAGGAGATCGCGGCCACCTTCGACAAGCGGCCCTACCCGGGCGGGCTGACCTACTCCGGCCACCCGCTGGCCTGCGCCGCGGCCGTCGCGACGATCAACGTCATGGCCGAGGAGGACATCGTCGGCCGGGCCGCCCGCATCGGCGAGACGGTCCTCGGCCCCGGTCTGCGCGAGCTGGCCGCACGGCACCCGTCGGTCGGCGAGGTGCGCGGCACGGGCGTGTTCTGGGCGCTCGACCTGGTCAGGAACCGGGAGACGCGCGAGCCGCTGGTTCCGTACAACGCGGCGGGCGAGGCGAACGCGCCGATGGCGGCCTTCGCCGCGGCCTGCAAGAAGGGCGGCCTGTGGCCGTTCGTGAACATGAACCGCACGCATGTCGTGCCGCCGTGCAACATCAGTGAGGCGGATGCGAAGGAAGGTCTCGCCATCCTCGACGAGGCCCTGTCGGTGGCCGACCGGCACACCGTCTGAGCCGTCCGCCGCCGCCGGACCCGGGAGCCGCCGGGCCACGCCGCCGGACCCGGAGCCGTATCCGCCTGGGACGCGAACAGGTCCGGGCCCCCTCCCCAGGGGGTCCGGACCTCTTTACGTGGTTGTCATGTCTCAGTAATCTCATGAAGCTTCTTGCAGCAACTTGCAAGAGCCCCCCCACCGTTGTCCTCTCGTGGCGCGCGTCAGGACGGCCCTCCGCAGTGATGGAGACCTCCGTGACCGTGACCAGACACGTGCGCGCCCGCACGGTCCTGCTGCTGCTCGCAGGACTGCTGGCGAG
>NZ_JAAAXQ010000524.1 GCF_009916105.1 Streptomyces sp. GC420
GCCCCGCGCCGTCCCGGAGTCCTGCGCCGGTACGCGCTGCCCGCCGTGGTGCTGCTGGCCGTCCTGGCCTTCCTGGCCTGGCAGCGCTACGGGCCGGGGGTCTCCGTTCGCGGGGTGACCGTCACCGCCGACCGGACGGGACCGGGCTGCGGCGACACCGCCGACATCGTCGGGGTCGTCGACACCGACGGCCGCCCGGGCACGCTCACCTACCGCTGGGTGCGCAGCGACGGCACCACCTCCGGCGTCCTGCGCGAGAAGCTGACACAGGGTCAGAAGCGGGCGCGGCTGCACCTGTTGTGGACCTTCCAGGGCGAGGGCCGGTACAAGGCCCGGGCGGAGCTGCGGATCCTCTCCCCGAGCCGGCACACGGCCTCGATCGGCCTCACCTACCGCTGCGGGTGAGGTCCGGCCCGGCGGCGGGTCCGGCCGCCCACCGCTCGTACGAGTCCCAGGCCTCCAGTGTGCGGGCGCTGGAAAACCGGCGCTCCCTCCCTGTGAGGGGGTCGGTGAACTCCACCGTCCGCGCCAGCAGTTGCAGGGGACTGCGGTAGTCCTCGGGGTCGGTCTCCAGAAGCGCCGGATAGACCGGGTCGCCGAGGATCGGGACTCCCGCGGCGTTCATGTGGACCCGCAGCTGGTGCGTGCGGCCGGTGACCGGAGAGAGCCGGTAGCGGCCCAGGGCGCCCCGGGCCGCGGCGAGTTCGATCCGCGTCTCGCTGTTGGGCGCACCCGGCAGCTCACGGGCGGCGATCACCCCGCGCTCCTTGACGATCCGGCTGCGCACCGTGCGGGGCAGGCCGAGGTCCGGCCGGTACGGCGCGACCGCCTCGTACTCCTTGCGGACCAGCCGGTCCTGGAACAGCCGCTGGTAGGCGCCGCGGTGCTCGGGGCGGACCGCGAACAGCACCACGCCGGCCGTGAGCCGGTCCAGGCGGTGGACGGGGCTGAGGCGGGGCAGTCCGAGCCGCCGGCGCAGCCGGGCGAGCGCGGTCTCGGTGACGTACCGGCCGCGGGGTGTGGTGGGCAGGAAGTGCGGCTTGTCGGCGACGAGCAGGTTCTCGTCGCGGTACAGGACCTCCACCTCGAAGGGCACCGGAGTCTCCGCGGGCAGTTCGCGGTCGAACCACAGGAACGCGCCGGGCGCGAACGGCGCGTCGGGAGCCAGAGGTCCGTCCACCCCGACGACCCTGCCCTGCGCGAGCAGCGCGTCGACCGCCTCGGCGCCGAGGCGGGGGATCCGCTCGACGAGATGGTCGCGGACGGTGGCCCACGGGCCGTCGTGCGGCAGCCGCAGCCGCGGCGGATCGATCCCCTGCCGCTGCGGCAGGGGACACGGCGGCACCACGGTTCTGCGTCTCATCGCGTCCCACCCTATGCCGCCGCCGCGTCGCGCCGCCCGTCCGGGCGGGCGGGCGGCGCGACGCGGAAAGGAATCAGGACCGGGTACGGGACTCCAGGTCGCGCCGGGTGTCGTCGCCGTAGACGCCGCTCTCGTCGCCCCGTATCCCGTACCAGGTCTGGAAGCGGGAGACGGCGGCGGCCAGCGTGGCGTCGTACCGCCCGTCGACGGCGCCGTCCCGGTACACGTCCGGGATGCGACGCAGACGCCGCTGGAGCTCGGTGACGGCGGGCCCGCTGTCACCCTGGCGCAGCACACCTGGGTCGTCGGGGCCGCCGGAGCCGTCCGCGCCGGGTCCGGGGTCGGCCGGTGCGGGCGCGGTGCCGCCGGGCGAAGGGGCGGACGGGGGAGCGGAGGAACGCGGAGGGCTGTCCCCGCCCGGTGCCGCGCTCCGGCCGGAGCCGCCGTCGGGGATCAGCAGGGAGACCCCGAGCCCAGCGAGCGCGGACGCCACGACGACGGCCGTGAGGCGGGCCGGGCCCTTCCGGTGGAGGGAGACCGCCCCGGGGCCGTTCCCCGGATCCGCCGGGAACGGCGCGAACGGCTGGGTCTCCTCGGCGGCCGGGTCGTGCCCCGCGCCGGTACCCGCTCCCGGACCCGCTGCGGGATTCGCGGGGGCACCCGCGCCCGCGGGCAACCCCGCCGGCAACTCCGTCGGCGACGGGACCGCCAGCCGGTCGAAGTCCCAGTCCTCCTCGGGGCCCTCGATGCCGTCCTCGCCCTGCCCCCGGGGACGTGGGGGCCTGGGAACCTGCCCCTCGGGGCGAAACAGCTCCGCGAAGTCCGAGAGCGGCCGGGGGCGGCGCGGACGCAGGACGAGGCTCGGTTCGAGTGCCGGACGCCCCGGCGGCTCCCCGGGATCTGATGGAGTCGACACACTGGTCCCCTTCTGTCCCTGTGAACGCGACTGCCGTGTCCCCAGCGCCGTACGGCGCATCCCTTCTTACGAAGCGTCAGCGGATTTCGTTCAGACGCGAACCGGTGAACGGCGGGCCCCGTCCGGTGTTGTTCCGGCGAAGCAGGCCGTCGGCGCGCGCCTTCGGTGCGCTACGAGTGCGAGTGGCCACATCCCGTCAGGAGTGAAAGGGCCCGGTTGAGTTACAGCCAAATACCGGCTCAGGGGGACAACGACCGCCGGGCCGCGTAATGCTGAATCTCCAAGGCGGGGAAATCGGGAATAGCGGTCGCCGGAAGTGCTCGCCGCGAGACCGGTTCTTTTGTCAGGTTGTACGGCGGTGCGATGTCGTGCCAGCCTGTCAGCCGTGGCTCGTGACGGCGACCCTGGCAGGGCCGCCGTGTGCCGACCTGTTCAGTCAATCGCAGGGGAAAGTGTTTGCAGTTGACCGTTGCATCACCTCCTCCCGGCCCGTGTGCCTTACCGGCTCGCCGTACCGCCGTCCCGGAAGGTTTCTTCCGGATTCGCCGCGGGTTCGTTTTTGCCGACGCCATTGGCTGACAAACGGTCAGCAGCTCAGCAGCCTGCCTGGACCGCAGAGGGGGACAAACCATGAGGGACGCTCTCAGTTCGGACTTCCCGTACGGGCAGAGTCCCCCCTTCCCGCCGACCGGACCGGTGGCGGATCTTCCCGACGCCGACATCCCCGTGACGGAGTTGCTGGCCCAGCACTGGACGCGGGTCCTGGACTACGCGACGCTGTGCACCACTTCCGCCCAGGCCGCCAGGACGCTCGCCGGTGCCGCGTTCCGCAGGCGGCTCGACGGCGCCGCCGGCCGGGCCGGCCAGACCAATCCGTGGCGGCGCCAACTGCTGGGCGCGGTCGTCGAGACGGCCCTCGAGTGGGGCACCGGCGAGCGCAGGTACGCACTGCAGCCGGAGTTGCGTGCGGGTGAGGACGGGGGACCGCCGCCCGCGGCTGCCCTCAGACAGCGCCGCGCCCTGCTCCGGCGCGCATTCCAGCAACTCCCGGAACGCGGCCAGTTGCTGCTCTGGCACACCGAGGTGGAAGCCGAGGAACTGGCGGTACCCGCGGCCCTGGCCGGACTCGATGTCGACGAGGCGCGACTGGAACTCGAACGCGCCCGGGCGCTTCTGCGCACCGAGAGCCGGCAGGCCCATCTCGACCTGGCACCCAACGACTACTGCCGCCGCTACAACCGCCTCATCGAGGTCTATGCGCGTCGGCGGGACGCGGAGCCCATGCTCGACATCCGGCAGCACCTGCGGGAGTGCGCCTACTGCCGGACCTCGGCCGAGCAGCTCGACCAGTCCCCGGAGAATCTTCCCCTGCTGCTCGCCGAGGCGGTCCTGGGCTTCCGGGCCGCGGACTACCTCGCGCCGGGTGCCCGCCGCCCCGCCACACCGGAGCCCGGCCGCAGACCCGCGTCCGCATCAGGTTCCGGTTCCGATCCCGCGCCCGTATCCGCGCCCGTATCCGCGCCCGTATCCGCGTCGGGGTACGGGCCCGGGGCGGGGTCGCAGGACGGGCCTTTGAACGAGGCCGGGGACGCTTCCGGGCCGGAGGCCGTTTCCTGGACCCGGCCGGAGCCCGGGCCTCAGCCCCAGCCCGCGCCTGAGCCCGCGCCCGAGCCCGAGTTCGAGTTCGGGGCCGTGGCGGCGTCCTCCGCCCGCTCGGCGACGCGGACCGGGATCCTGGACAGCCCCACCCTCCACCTGCGCATCCGGCAGTCGGCGCCGGTGATCCGGGTCGCCCTGAGCCGGCCCCGCCTGTTCATCGGCGCGGGGCTCGTCCTCATCGGAGTGGGGGCGCTGGCGGCCGCCCTGGTCTCCGGCATGACGGACGACGGCGGCACGGGCACGGGCCCCGGTCCCGGCGGGACGGCGGCCCCCGCCCCCACCGGCAGTGCCCCGG
>NZ_JAAAXQ010000525.1 GCF_009916105.1 Streptomyces sp. GC420
GGGGACGGTCGACCGGAGGAGACGATTACTCCGAAGGGATGAAACCGCCGCGCTGCAGCACCGTGCGCGCCTGGTCGGCCTGTCCGCCCCGGGCGACGACGTCGTAACGGGAGGCGACAATGCTCTGCGTGGACGAGAAGTCACGGTGGCCGCCCGTCGCGGCATGGCCCACGAAGCCGAAGACGGCCCCCCACAGCGCACCGATCAGGACTCCGCCGAGCACCAGCCCGACCCAGGCCGCCCCGGTGGTGAACAGGCCCACCAGCAGGCCGATGAACAGACCGAACCAGGCGCCGCCCGCCGCCCCGGCACCAGCGGCGCGTCCCCTCGTCAGCCGGCCCGTCACATGCTCGAGCAGGCGCAGGTCGGTGCCGATGATGTCGAGGTGTTCGACGGGGAATTTCTCGTCCGAGAGATAGTCGACCGCCGCCTGGGCCTCCGCGTACGAGGAGTAGCTGGCAACCCTGTTCCAGGCGGCGCTGATCGGGTCGAACGCGCCGGGGTTGATTCCGGTCATCGGATGCCTCCGTGGATACTCCGCCCTTCAGGGCGGAGAGGAAACGGATTCCTGCGGAGCGGGGCGAAGGGCTGCGATGCGCCGCCAGGGCGGATTGCAGTGCTCTGACCCGCGCCTCGTTCACGAGGAGGAGGAAGTCAAGACTGCCCCTTCTCGCGACGACGACGATGGGCACGGCTCCCGCGCGCCGCCCGGCCCGGGCGGCGCCCACCGGGACACCACGATGGTCCGGCCGCGTGCGGCCGGGCGCAACCGCGCCCTGCGGTGTGGAGCGTGTCCTCACCGAGCGACGACGCCACCGCGCCGAGATCGTCAGGCTCACCCGTAAGCTGCCGGCCGCCACCGAGCACGCGGACCCGGCGGCCGAGGCGCCCTCCCGCCCTCCTGCCCCGGCGGGACTGCCGGGCAGGTGCTGCGGCGCCTGGGAGGTGGGCACCGCCGGTCCGAGGAGATCGCCCGGACGAGGGCTCAGGAACCGCCGGGGACGACCACTTGCGCGACCTGTCCGCCTGCGCGGAGGGCGGGAGCGTCGCCGTGCGCACCGCCGGACCCGGGGTGCGGACGCGGACCCCGGTGCCGGGCAGGAGCGCCGCGTTCCGGGCTCGCCGCCTCGCACAAGGGACCGTCGCGCACCGCGCCGACGCGCCGCCGGCGGGACGCGCTCGACGAGTGGACGGAACCCGGCTCACCGCCGGTGACGTTCGGCATCCACGCGGAGCGGCGCGAATCCCTCGGGCCCTGCCGACCCCTGCGCCTACACGCCACCGCTACCGCCACTGTCGCCACCGACAGGGAGTGGCTGGTCGGCCTCCCGGGCGAATCCGTTGTGTGGCGCCACGCGCACGAGACGGCGGTCGCGGTGCGCGGCCCGCCGGCCGAACCGCTGCGGCTCGTCCACCGGCGGCGGGCCCGCCGGCGCACGGGTACCGGAGTCCTCGGCGGCGCCGGGCTCCTCGACTACTGGCTGGACCGGGTCGGCTTCGGCTGAGCCTCCGTGTCCCGTGGCAGCCCGAGCGCGGGGAAGACGGAGGCCTCCAGGAACCGCTGGAGGTACGCGTCGTCGGCGGGCCGGCCCTCCAGCAGGGGCCGTACCCGCAGGGCGCCGATGATCTGCGCGGGCACGAACTCGGCGGCCGGATTGTCGGCCGCCACCTCGCCGCGCTCGACCGCGCGGCGGACCAGACCCGCGATCACCGAGACCTCTCCGGCGAACAAGGCCTCGTGCAGCGCCTTGAGCAGGCCGGGGTCGCTCAGCGCGGCGTGGCCGAGTGCGTACAGCAGGGCGGTGTCCGTGTCGCACACCCGGTCCCGGTGCGTGTGCCGTTCCGGGTCCAGGTCCCGGCCACGGTCCAGGGTCTTGCCCGGTTCCTGTGGCCGACCGCCTTCCCGTGCCTGTTCCCGGTCCGGGGCGCGGGCCCGTCCGACGGCCCTGGCGACCTCGCGCAGATCGCCGGCGAGCGTGCCGGTGTCGATCGTGTGCCACGCCGTCCGCCGGTCGCAGCGGCTCAGGGCCGAGGCGACCAGCTGGGGCTTGGTCTTCCACTGGCGGTAGAGCGTGGACCGGCTGGCGCGGGTTCTCGCGGCGACCGATTCGAAGGTCAGGGCCTCGTAGCCGCCTTCCCGGAGAAGGGCGAGGACGGCGTCGTAGATCTCCTGCTCCCGCTCGGCGCTGATCTTGGAGCGGCGTGTGGCGGTCGTCGCCGTCTGCGAAGCCATCAGCTCTCCTTCTCGGCCCGCCGAACCGTGGCCGGTCCGCCGTCGTCCGGCGCGCCGCCAGGTCCCGCGCGGGTGCTGCTCGATCCGACTCGATTGTGAGGCATGGCTCTCATCGGTACACCAGTGTACCGATACGACCTTGGACCGGTACACTCACGTATCGATACGTCAATGTATCGATGGGTGTGGGCCCCCGGCCCGCGCCCGTTACCGTCTGTACGCACTAAGGGGCCGGGTGATGAATGCCCGCACACGATCCGACGGGGAGGCACCGGCGGGGGCCGCGCTCCGGCCGTCCGTGGTGCGCGAACTCCTGCTGGTCGCGGGACTGTTCCTGGTCTACAAGTCAGGCCGCGTCCTCATCGGGGGCCACGAGGCGGAGGCGTACCGCAACGCCGCCCGCGTCTGGGACCTGGAGCGTCTGTGGCAACTGCCGGGCGAGGACGCCGTGCAGAGCCTCCTGCTGCACAGCGAGCCCCTGGTGCGGGCGGCGAACACCTACTACGCGGCCGTGCACTTCCCGGCCACCGCGCTCTTCCTGGTCTGGCTCTACCTGCGCAGGCCCCGCCACTACCTGTGGTCCAGACGGGTGCTGGCCGCGCTGACCGGTGCCGCGCTCGTCCTCCACCTGCTGCTGCCCCTGGCGCCGCCCCGGCTGCTGACGGCCGCCGGACTGGTGGACACCGCCCAGCGGTACGGGCCATCGGTGTACGGGGCGGAGCCCGCCCGCGACACCCTGGCCAACCAGTTCGCGGCCATGCCCTCGCTGCACTTCGGCTGGGCGGTCATGGTCGCGGTCGGCCTGATAGCCGCGACCCGCACCCGATGGCGGTGGCTCTGGCTGCTGCACCCGCTCCTCACGCTCCTCGTCATCACCGGCACCGCGAACCACTACTGGCTCGACGCGCTCGCCGCGGGGGCCCTGCTCGGTCTCGCGCTGCTGCTCGTCCCGCTGGGCCCGCCCCCGAGCGGCTACGCCGGCCCCGCCGGCCCCGTGCCCGCCGTTCCCCGGCCGGCCGCCGAGCCGTCCGGAGCGCTCACCACAGCGGCGGCGCGGAGACGGCTCACCACCACAGCGGCGGCGCGGAGATGAACGCCACCGCCGGCGCCGTTGCGCTCGCCCTCGTCTCGGCCGTCGCCTACGCCGCCGCAGCCGTCGTCCAGGAACGCCTGGCCGCCCGCGCCGGCACCGGAGGACACCTGCGCCGGCTGCTGACGCACGGCACCTGGTGGGCGGCGGTCCTCCTGAACTCCTTCGCGGCGCTTCTCCACGTCGCGGCCCTCAGATACGGCCCGCTCACCCTCGTCCAGCCGCTCGGCGCCCTCACCCTGGTCGCGGCCGTCCCGCTCGGTGCCCGAGCCGCGGGCCGCCGCGTCACCGGCGACGAGTGGCGGGGCACCGCACTCACCCTGCTCGGCCTCGGCGCGCTCCTGCCCGTAGCCGCGAGCGGCGCCGCACCCGAAGGCACGCTCGGCACCACCGCCGCCCTCGCCGTCACCGGCAGCGTCCTGGTGCTCGCGCTTCCGCTGGGCCTGTTCGGCGGTGACCGGGGCCTCGGCCACGCGGCCGCCTCCGGCATCACCTCCGGGACCGCATCGGCCCTCACCCAGACACTGACGGTCTCGGGCCTCGCGCCGGCCTGGCGGTTCCTCGTCGTGGGCGGCCTCGTGGCGGGCCTCGCGGCGGCCGGACTGCTGCTGTCGCAGGCCGCCTACGGCGGAGGTCTCGGCGCGCCCCTCGCCGTGCTCAACCTCGCCAACCCGCTCGCCTCGGCCGCCATAGGCCTGACGCTGCTCGGCGAGCGCATCCACGGTGGCGCGGTCGGAGTGGTCCTCGCCGTCCTCGGCGCGCTCGCCGCCGCCCGCGGCGTGAAGCCGCTCGATGTCGAGACCCTCGTCGCCGAGGATCACCATCAGCGCGGTGTCGTCCAGCGCGTACACCGCCGCGCAGCCCTTGCTTCCGTACGTCACCGTGCGACGCAGCGAACCCCGGT
>NZ_JAAAXQ010000526.1 GCF_009916105.1 Streptomyces sp. GC420
CTGGCCGGGCCGGGCGGGAAGGCCACCGCGGCGCAGCATGCCAAGGGGAAGCTGACGGCGCGCGAGCGGATCGGGCTGCTGCTGGACGAGGGCTCCTTCCGGGAGGCCGGGCAGCTGCGCCGGCACCCCCGACCTCGGACTCGCGCCCGCGCCGCTTCCTCCCGGCGGGCGGAAGGCCGGGCCCGGCGGGCTCCGCGGACAGCTGGGCCCGGTCGGTCTGGTCCTCGGCGGAGCGGTCTCCGTGCAGTTCGGGGCGGCGATCGCGGTCACGCTGATGCCCCGGGCCGGGGCGCTCGGTGTCGTCACACTGCGGCTCGCCGTCGCCTCGCTCCTCCTGATGGTGGTGTGCCGGCCGCGGCTGCGCGGCCACTCGCGCGCCGACTGGGGCACGGTGCTCGGCTTCGGCCTGGCGCTGGCGGCGATGAACACGCTGTTCTACCAGGCCGCGGACCGCATCCCGCTCGGCCCGGCGGTCACGCTGGAAGTGCTGGGCCCGCTGGCCCTGTCCGTGATCGCCTCACGGCGGGTGGTCAACCTGCTGTGGGCCGGCCTCGCGCTGTGCGGCGTCTTCCTGCTGAGCGGAGGCGGCTTCGACCGCCTCGACCCCGTGGGCGCGGCGTTCGCCGTCGGGGCGGGCGCCATGTGGGCGGCGTACATAGTCTTCAGCGCCCGCACCGGGCGCCGCTTCCCGCAGGCGGACGGCCTGGCCCTGGCCATGACCGTCGCCGCGCTGCTGACCCTCCCGCTGGGCGTCGCGGAGTCCGGCACGCTCCTCGTCGACCCCGTGATCCTCGGCCTCGGAGCGGCCGTCGCGCTGCTGTCCTCGGTGCTCCCCTACACCCTGGAACTCCTCGCCCTGCGCCACATCGCCGCCTCCACCTTCGCCGTCATGATGAGCCTCGAACCGGCCCTCGCCACCCTGGCAGGCCTCCTGATCCTGGGCCAGGTGCTCACCCCCCTGGAGGGCCTGGCGATCGCCCTGGTCGTGGTGGCCAGCATCGGCGCCGTCCGCACGACCAGCACCGCGCACGCGTAGATGGACGGCAGGCGGCATCTGCCCGGGAACCGCCCTGCCGAGGACGAGCGGGGACCGGCCTCGTACCCTTCGCCCGTGCATCTCGGAAGATCCATGGTCCTGCCGGCGACAGCATCGGCGTTGATCAGCGCATGTTCCACCATGTCCGCCGAGCCCCGTGAGGAAACGAGCCCGAACCGGACCGGGGACGTGACCGCGTCCGAGCGGCCCGCGACGGCGGCTCCGAGCGCCGGAGCCGGGCTGAGCCCCGCGGAACTCCAGGGCCGCTACCACCAGGCAGGGGCCGGCGCCGCAGCGGTTCAGGTCGCACAGCCGGAGGCTCGCCGGACCGGCCACAGCCGTAGTAGGGGCGAAGCCTGACCGAACCGGGCTCGACGCGTGGGGAGCGCCGTCTTCCCAGACCCCTTCGTGTCACGGCCTCAACGGCAGGGGGTGGGTGTCCAGGGGTGAAGGCGCCCGGTCAGAACGGTGGGTCTTCGAAGTGGCCGCCTGTCCCGTCGGCTGCCCATCCGGACTCACGTTCCGCCTTGAGACGGGCGTAACGCTCGCGGGCTGCGGTGTCGTCCGCGTTCTCCAACGCGGTGGTGTCGAAACCCCAGTTCTTGAGTGCGTCCAGGCAGCGGCTGCGGTTGTAGCGGCTGGTGCTGTCAGTCAGGAGGCGCTGGGCACTGTGCCCCAGTTCGTCCTGGTGGCAGGTGAGGTCGGGATGCTCGATCAAGGGGAGGGTGGCAACGATCGCGGCATGGCGCACAGCCGTGTCCTCATCGTTGAGGAAGGGGGAAACGGCACGGTAGAACGCCGGGCGGTGGTCCCGGAAGGCGCGCATTTCCGGGTAGTCGGCGAGGTATTCGCCGTTGAAGTGGCGTTCGCCGATGGCAAGGCACTCGTCATCGGCGTCGTAGGCGAGTGATCCGAGCCAGTCCAGGAGGGCCGCTCGGACGGGGTAGCCCCTTTCGGGATCAGTTCGTCGGTCAGGTCCGACGGTCGAGGTGGCGGGGTGGGCGAGGATCGCGGCCACGTACAGGGCCACGGGGAGAGTGGCTTCGTAGAAACTGTTCTGGTGGCACACCGGCTCCAGCTCGCTGATGGCCCTCATCTGGACCGCCGGGTCGGGATCGAGGAGGCGAGAGAGTACGGCAGGCAGGAATCCGCCGTCGCCTCTGGCCGTTCCGCACAGCGCCAGATCCGTGCCGTCCAACAGCGGCCGATGATGGGGTACTCCATCGGAGGCGAAGTCACCGCTCTGGTGGTTCTCGCTGGTCACGAGGCAAAGGCTACGACGCTTGAGGATGCCACCGCCGCCCAAGCCGACCGGCCACCGCCGGGCCTCCTGCCGGGGCATGACCAGCACGGTCGAAGGGGCGGGCTGTCGTCCCGTTCGTTGTCCCGGACATGGGTACGGCGGGGCTCTGACCTGCCCGGACAGCCCGGCACTGTCCGGGACAAGCGGTTGTCGTTGCTCTCGTTCCCCCGGGGCCTCCAGCATCGGTGGCGGTCGCCGGGCGAAAGGTCGTGGTGAGGGGAGATCACGGCCCGGAGCCCCGCGGCTCGGGCCGTGGGCGCCCGCGCGTTCCACGCCGCCCACGGGTACGCAGACGCTCCCCGAAATCGACGACAGGTAACTGATGATGCGCATACGAACAGCTTGTACGGGCGTGGTGTTCGGCACGGCACTGGCCATCGCCACTTCCGCGATGCCCGCCCAGGCGGCCGCGCCGGCCCGCGCTGCCGCCGGCTGCGAGACCCTGCGGGCCACCGTCGCCAACTCCGAGGGGCTGAGCGGCGGCACTGTGCAGGCCACGGTCTGCATCTACTCCGACGGCGGTGCCGCACTGAACACCTCCTATTACAACTATGTCCAGGACCACCAGGCCGACGGCGTCGCGGCCCGTGCGTACATCCGCGACAGCGTGGGTTGGCGCGGGCCGCTGGGCGTGGACGACACCTCCACGTCCGGGGGGCAGGAGCTGGACCGCTGGGAATCCGAGGTCGTCGGCAACACGTCCGTCCGCGTTTATGTCTGCCTCGGCAAGAAGTACCCCGGCGACTCCGGGGCGCGCTGCGCCTCGGACGTCATGTACGCGTAGCAATGGCCCGTCTCACGGAGGAACCCATCATGCATGTCCGCAAGCGCCTCGCATACGGCACCCTCGCGGCCTCGCTGCTCGCCGGGGTCATGACCCTCGCCCCGACCGCCGCCCAGGCCGGCGAGGAGAGGACCGCGGCCGCTTCCTGTTATGACAGCGCGCACAGTTACTCCAAGCCGGAGGGCACTGCCGATCTCCCGGCCGGCCGGCTGTTCATGACGTCGGGCGACTGCGCCGACATCAACATCAAGCCCAGGACCAACCGTTACGTCATGGTGTGCTTCGAGACGGCGTCCGGCGGAAGCTACTGCCCCTCGGACTACACCCTGGCCCGGGGCGGCCAGTGGAACGTGATCGAGTACGACGTCCCCGACGGCACGCAGTTCTATTTCCACTTCCGCTCGGCGGCGCTGTCCAACGGGAGTTGGGCCGCCTGATTCCGCGCGGGCGCCGACCGCGGCACGGCGGGTTCGGGCGTTGGTCCCTGTGTGACGGCCTCAGCAGGATGGCGGGCATGGAGAACTCAGGCGCCCCGGCTTGCCGCGGCTGGGCGTCCTGACCGCGTTCGTGCGCGCCTGCGGGGACGGGCAGCGGGTCGGCAACCGGCTGGACGCCAGGGAGCGGATCGCCGAAGTGGGGCCGGAGCCGCTACCACCCGCGCCCGCGGCAGCGCCTCGACAGCTCCAGTCCCTCGTCCAGCCGCTCGGCGAGGAGGCGTGGCTCGGCGGCGTCGCCGAAGCTGCGGTGTTCGTCCTCGATCGGACCGCCCGGACCTGCTGCGAAGATCATCCGGCCGCCGCTGAGGTGGTCCAGGGTGGCCACCTGTCGGGGGAGTTACTGCGGACGGTAACGGGGGACCGGCGTCAGCAGGGTGCCGAGCCGGATCCGGGAGGTCGCCAGCGCGGCCGCGACCAGCAGCATCCAGGGGGCTCCGGACCGGCCGGGACGCCCGTGCCCGGTCTCAGCGCAGGCGTTCGTGCCCGGCCGCGCGCTCCCGGCAGCCGCGGCAGGTGCCGGGTTGTGGGGCTCGGAAGGCGTGGTCGCAGGTTTCGCAGTTCTGGAGGGGGTGCCGGGCGGGTGCCGGTGGTGTGGTGG
>NZ_JAAAXQ010000527.1 GCF_009916105.1 Streptomyces sp. GC420
CATGGCCCAGGTCTTCCTCGCCATCCTCCTCATCCTCACCGTCGGCATCGCCATCGACCTGCTCATCTTCAGCCCACTGGAACGACGAGTCCTGCGCACCCGCGGCCTCCTCACCAAGAACTGAGCGAACGGATCGCGAACGGCAGCACGGGACGCGACACCCCGTCCCGCCGCACACAGCACGTCCGGCGCACGGCACCGGCTCCGCGGAGGCATCGCCCCACAGCGGAGCCGGTGCTGTCGTGTGCGCAGGAGGAACGACGGCCCCGCCCGCACGGGCCCTACGGCCCGCACGGGTCCAACGGTCCGCACGGGTCCAACGGTCAGGCGACGGGCAGGCCCGCGGCGCGCCACGCCTGGAAGCCGCCGACCAGGTCGGTGGCGCGGTGCAGCCCCAAGTGGTGCAGCGATGCGGCGGCCAGGCTGGAGGCGTAGCCCTCGTTGCAGATCACCACGATGCGCAGATCGTGACCCGTGGCCTGCGGGACACGGTGTGAGCCATGCGGATCCAGCCTCCACTCCAGTTCATTACGTTCGATCACGAGGACGCCGGGAATCAGTCCGTCGCGCTCGCGGAGCTCCGCGTACCGGATGTCGACCAGCAGCGCCCCGTCCGCGGCCGCCGCGTACGCCTCCCGGGGGCCGACGCGGTCGAGGCCGGAGCGGACTCGCTCGCTCCACGTACTCGTCGGTGGACAGCCTTTCGCTCACCGCCAGTCCTCCGGCCTCTCGACCTGCTTGAGCCAGAGCACCGCACCGGTGCGGCTGAAGCGCCGCATCTTCGGCAGCGGCGGATAGTAGGCGTGCACGGAGACGGCGTGCGCGGAGGCGGACTCGTTGAGCACCTCGTGCACGTGGTGCCGGCCGAAGGCCCGGCCCCTCACCCGTCTGCAACCGCCGCTGCCGGTCGACGCCCTCGACCAGCTCGAGGGACTTCCAGCCCTCGGCGGGGAGACGTACCGCGAGCGCGTTCTCGGTCAGTTCACCGGCCGCCGTGGTGAAGGCGCCGATCGAGTCGACGCCTGAAGCCTGACTGCTCCTCCTCCGGCAGGTTGGATGCGGTCGTGCGTTCGACCAGGCAGCCCCTGCCTAGGCTTTACGGGCGAGCAGGTGAATCTCCTGGAACTGCCGTCGGTCGGTGGGCTGAGGCTCGCGGACCATCCGGGCTGCCTCGGCCAACCCGGACTTGCGCAGCATCGCGGCGAGGTGATCAGGCGACCACCGATAGGCCGGCGCGACTGTGTGATCGAAGACCTGCGTCGGGTGAGACGGATCACCGCTTGCCGAAAAGCCGACCAGAAGGTGGCCGCCAGGCGCCAGCACACGATGGAACTCCGCCAGGATGACCGGGAGTTCTTGCGGCGGAGTGTGGATGATCGACCAACGTGAGAGTACGCCGCCCAGCACGCCGTCAGCGATGTTCAACGCGGCCATCGAGCCCACGTCGAACCGCAGGCCCGGATAGGCCTGTCGAGCCAACTTGATCATCGCAGGAGAGGCATCAACACCGAACGCCGCCAGCCCCAGCTCGCCCAGATGAGCAGTGATATGGCCAGGCCCACACCCCAGGTCCGCGACCTGACCGTCCCCACTCGCACTTACGACCTCGGCGAAGGCACCCAGGATCGCGCGGTCCAGGGGACTGTCACGCAGCGTGTCGCGGAACAGCTGCGCGTAGGTGGGGGCAGCGGCGTCGTAAGCCTCGCGGGTGGCACTCAGGGCATCGTGTTCGACCATGCTCGCGACAGTAGTTTCTGGCCCCGAGGCGAGCCGAGAGAATCACGATCTTCCCTCCCGCCCGTTCACCCGGGCTATCGCTGACGCAGAGAAGCCTGTCTGCGATGCCCCATGCTGCGGCCCGAACACGCGCACGGCCCCACTCGGCCACGCTCGCCCCGATCCTGCTTCCGGGCCCGCGGAACCAGCGCCGCCGCCCGCTCCGCGATACCCCGGTCCACGTCCTCCAGCAGCGAGGTGTACGTATCCGACGCCGGCCGGATCGTCGCGTGCCGCAGCGTCTCCTTGATCGCGTGCAGGTCACCGCCGCCCGCGTGAATGAGCGTCGCCGCACAGTGCCGCAGATCCCGCAGGCTGATCAGCGGGAGTTCCGCACGCCGGCAGATCCGACGGAACTCGTCCGACACTCCCCTGTCAGCGGCACGCCGCCACAGGGGTGATGTCGCCCCCTCAGAACGGGCTCCGCAACTCCGTCGGCACTTCGGCCGAGCACTGGCCGAGCAAACGGGCCCCCGGAACGCGAAAAGACCCCCGCCGGCACGGGGATCTTTCTGTTTCCGCAGGTCGGGAGTATGGACCTCCACCACTCCCGCGTGGGGCGGGTGGGACTCGAACCCACGGCCGACGGCTTTTGAGTCCGTTGAGGATCTTGGCGGCCCTTGCCGATCAACGTCCGTTCACGACGTTTTTGCCAGTCAGACCGAGTGCTCCGCGTCTCGAGCCCTCCATCTTTGTCGGTCTGTTCCTGTCCTTGCGTCCCAACCGCGTCCCGACAGGGGTGTACTCGACGCCGAACCGGCGGCGAACGATGTCGGCGATCCGGGCCGGCGTCCGGCACTGGCGTCGTGAGCCGCAGCGGTGCCTGACGAGGGTGGCACAGCTCCGGTCCACGGCGCCGGCTCCCGGTCGCGTGGCCTGCGGCGCCCGGTGCGAGCAGCGGCCTCCCCAAGAAGGCGGCGGCGATGCGGGCGGAGCGCATCACCGCCGCCGGTCGAGGGCGTGCTGCCGCTCGGCAGGGTCCCGTCCCTAGGACGGGGTGACGGTGTCGTGCGACCGGTCGCGGCCCAGGCGGTCGCGGACCAGTGCGACGACGACCACGCCCACGGCCACCAGGGTGGACAGGACGACCTGGTCGCGCCCGCCGCCGTCGGCGGTGTCGGTCAGCATGTAGACCAGGACAAATGTGATCATCGCGATGGTGGTCCAGGTCAGGTACGGGTAGAGCCACATCCTGACGACCAGCTTGTCCGGCGACTCCCGCTGGGTGATCTTGCGCATCCGCAGCTGGGAGAAGCAGATCACCAGCCAGACGAAGAGGGCGATCGCGCCAGAGGAGTTCAGCAGGAACTGGAAGACCGTGTCCGGCCAGAGGTAGTTGAAGGCGACGGCGACGAAGCCGAAGACCACCGAGGCCAGGATGGCCGCCTGTGGGACTCCGCGTCCGGTGGTGCGGGCGAAGGCGGCCGGGGCGTCGCTACGGCGGCCGAGCGAGAACGCCATCCGGGACGCTGTGTACAGGCCGGAGTTGAGACAGGACAGCACGGAGGTGAGCACGATGGCGTTCATGATCTGGCCGGCGTGCGCGATGCCGATGGAGTTCAGCGCGGCGACGTACGAGCCGTCCTTGAGGATCGCCGGGTCGTCCCAGCGCAGCAGTGACACCACGACCAGGATCGAGCCCAGGTAGAACACCGCGATCCGCCAGATGACGCTGTTGGTCGCCTTGGTGACCGCGGCCTGCGGGTCGGCGGTCTCGCCGGCGGCCAGGGTGACGATCTCGCTGCCCATGAAGGAGAAGACCACCATCAGGATGCCGGTGAGGATCGCCCCCGGCCCGTTGGGCAGGAACCCGCCGTGCTCGGTCAGGTTGGAGAAGCCGGATGCAGGGTGGTCCGAGCCGGGCAGCAGGCCGAAGATCGCGAGTCCGCCGATCACGATGAACGCGGCGATGGCGACGACCTTGATGCCGGCGAACCAGAACTCGAACTCGCCGTAGGAGCTGACGGAGACGAGGTTGGTGGCGGTGAGGACGACCATGACCAGCAGGGCCCAGCCCCACTGCGGGACCGCGGGGATCCATCCGGCCAGGATCTTGGCGCCGGCGGTCGCTTCGACGGCGAGCACCACGACCCAGAAGAACCAGTACAGCCATCCGATGGTGAATCCGGCCCAGCGGCCCAGCGCGCGGTCCGCGTAGGCGGAGAACGAACCGGAGGTGGGGTTGGCCGCGGCCATCTCGCCGAGCATCCGCATCACGAGGACGACGAGGGCGCCGACGATCGCGTAGGAGATCAGGATTCCGGGGCCCGCGGCGGCGATGCCGGAGCCGGAGCCGACGAACAGGCCGGCACCGATGACACCACCGATCGCGATCATCGACAGGTGGCGGTTCTTCAGCCCGGCCTGCAGGCCGGATCCTTCTGAGGCGCTCTCGGTGGTGGTGACCCGAGCGGGGG
>NZ_JAAAXQ010000528.1 GCF_009916105.1 Streptomyces sp. GC420
TTCCTGGTGTTCGGCACGGACGGGGCCGGAACGAAGGCCGGCGCCGTCGCCGCCACGGCGTCCCCGGACGCCTCGGAGGGCGGCTCCACCGCCGGATTCCGGGCATGGCGCGAGGAGTTGCGGACCGGCGGGGGCACGGCATCGAAGACGGCGGGCGCGGCCGGCCCGCCGCAGTGTTCGTACGGCGGGGGTGGCCTCGCCTGTGCGGCGCCCGGCACGAAGGCGACGGTTCTGGACCCGGCGACCGGCAAGAGCCTGTGGTCGGCCGAGGGAGCCGTGACGGAGTCGGGCGGTGCGGCGGTCGCGACCGCGCCCGTGCGGGCCGGCGGGCTGGTCTTCCCCGCTCCCGGCGGCGGTGCGACTCTGGAGGCGCTCGATCCCCGTACCGGTGAGGTGCGTTGGGACCTCGACGTCTCGGCGTACGGGGGGCGGGTCTACCTCGTCGGCGACAGCGTCCTCCTCGTCGCCGGGAACGGTGAGGTGACGGCGCGGGACGCGGCGACCGGTGAGGAGCGCTGGCGGCGCTCCCTGTCCGCCGAGTACTTCGCGACGCTGCCGTCCGCCGGGGCCTCGGGGCCCGTATACGCCGTCGCCCGGCACAGCAGTGCGGGAGGCGGGGGCGGGACGACGGTCACTGCCGTCGACCAGGCGACCGGCAAGGCCCTCTGGCAGCACCGCTTCGACGAGGTCCTCGACCCGGTCGACGTGTCCGGTACGACGCTCTACCTCACCGAGTCCGACAACAGCACGCGCACCACGGCGCTGGTCCGCTTCGACCCGCCGTCCGCCGGGAGCGGCACCGCCTCCGGCACGGCCCGCCGCGTTCCGCTCGACTTCCCGCTGCCCGACGCGCGGGCCGCCGTCCACGACGGCACGGCCTATCTGCTCGGGTACGGCGGCTCGCTCGTCGCCCTCGACACCGAGGGGGGCAAGGGCGAGCTGTGGCGGCTCGAGACCTCCGTCAGCCTGGCGTCCAGGCCCGTGGTCTCGGCCTCCGGCGACCGGCTCTACTTCGGCGCCGCCGACGGCCGGCTGATCGCCGTGGACACGGAACGGGCGACGATCACGGGCCAGACCGAGCCGCGGCTCGGCGGGGCGAAGGCCGCGGGCGGCGTCGTCAGCTCGGTGCCCGCTCCGCTGCTCGCCGGGGACGCGGTGATCGGCGCGGCACCGGACGGAAGCGTGTTCGCGGTCTCCGCCGAGGATCCCGCTGGCTGGTGACCGGGCGGGCCCGGGCCGCTGGTCAGGACCTGCTGCCGACGGAATCGCCCTGTCCCGCAACGGCCCCGGCCGCTCTCGGGCGCGGCCGCCTCTCCGCGCGGCCGCCTCTCGTTCGTCGTACGCCGCGCGCCGCCGCGATCTCCTTCTGTTGCTGCTCGGTCCGGCCGGCGCAGGGCCGGCGTGCGCCGGCTGATGCCGTCGATCTTGCGCCGCAGCTCGGTGAAGCGCAGCGAGCGGTCGTCGAGCCTCGGCGTCGGGCGCGAGCGGATGTGAGGCATCGAGGCACGGGGTGAAGGCCCCCGGCGATCGGCAACGCCGGGGGCCTTCACTCAGACGTACGAAGAAAACCCGCCCTTGGACTCAGCGACCCGGTGGCTCAGCCGAGTTTCGACACGTCCCGCACCGCGCCCTTGTCGGCGCTGGTCGCCATCGCGGCGTAGGCGCGCAGGGCCGCGGAGACCTTGCGGTCGCGGGCCTTCGGCGCGTACACGCCGTTCAGTTCCTCGCGACGGGCCGCCAGTTCCTCGTCCGGGACGAGGAGTTCGATCGAGCGGCCCGGGATGTCGATCCGAATCCGGTCCCCGTCCCGGACGAGCGCGATCGTGCCGCCGGAGGCCGCCTCGGGCGAGGCGTGGCCGATCGACAGGCCCGAAGTGCCGCCGGAGAAGCGGCCGTCGGTGATCAGGGCGCAGCTCTTGCCGAGGCCGCGGCCCTTCAGGAACGAGGTCGGGTAGAGCATCTCCTGCATGCCGGGGCCGCCCTTGGGGCCCTCGTAGCGGATGACCACCACGTCGCCGCGCGTGACCTCCTTGCGGAGGATCTTGTCGACGGCCTCCTCCTGCGACTCGCAGACGACCGCCGGGCCCTCGAAGGTCCAGATGGACTCGTCGACACCCGCCGTCTTCACGACGCAGCCGTCGACGGCCAGGTTGCCCTTGAGGACCGCGAGGCCGCCGTCCTTGGAGTACGCGTGCTCGGCGGAGCGGATGCAGCCGTTCTCGGCGTCCTCGTCCAGGGCCTCCCAGCGCTCGGACTGCGAGAAGGCGGTGGCGGAGCGGACACATCCCGGCGCCGCGTGCCACAGCTCGACGGCCTCGGGGGACGGCGAACCGCCGCGCACGTCCCAGGTCTTCAGCCAGTCGGCGAGGGACGGGCTGTGCACGGAGTACACGTCCTCGTTCAGGAGCCCGGCGCGGTGCAGCTCGCCGAGCAGGGCAGGGATGCCGCCGGCGCGGTGCACGTCCTCCATGTAGTACGTGCGGTCCTTGGCGACGTTCGGAGCGACCTTCGCCAGGCAGGGCACCCGGCGCGAGACGGCGTCGATCTCGTCGAGACCGAATTCCACGCCCGCCTCCTGGGCGGCGGCGAGCAGGTGCAGGATCGTGTTGGTCGAGCCGCCCATGGCGATGTCGAGCGCCATGGCGTTCTGGAAGGCCGCGAAGCCGGCCACGGCGCGCGGCAGGACCGTCTCGTCGCCCTGCTCGTAGTAGCGCCGGGTGATGTCGACGACCGTCCGCGCCGCGTTCTCGTACAGCGCCCTGCGGGCGGTGTGCGTGGCCAGGACCGAGCCGTTGCCGGGCAGCGAGAGGCCGATGGCCTCGGTCAGGCAGTTCATCGAGTTGGCGGTGAACATGCCGGAACACGAGCCGCAGGTCGGGCAGGCGTTCTCCTCGATACGGAGGATGTCCTCGTCCGAGATCTTGTCGTTGGCGGCGTCGGAGATCGCGTCGATCAGGTCGAGCGTGCGGACCGTGCCGTCGACGAGGGTCGCCCGGCCGGCCTCCATCGGGCCGCCGGAGACGAAGACGGTGGGGATGTTGAGGCGCAGCGCCGCCATCAGCATGCCGGGCGTGATCTTGTCGCAGTTGGAGATGCAGATCAGGGCGTCGGCGCAGTGCGCCTCCACCATGTACTCCACGGAGTCGGCGATCAGGTCCCGGGAGGGCAGGGAGTAGAGCATCCCGCCGTGTCCCATGGCGATGCCGTCGTCCACCGCGATGGTGTTGAACTCGCGCGGCACGGCGCCCGCGGCCTTGATGGCCTCGCTCACGATCCGGCCCACCGGCTGGAGGTGAGTGTGGCCGGGCACGAACTCGGTGAATGAGTTCGCCACGGCGATGATCGGCTTGCCGATGTCCTCGCTCGCTACACCGGAGGCCCTCATGAGGGCGCGGGCGCCCGCCATGTTGCGGCCGTGGGTGACGGTACGGGACCTCAGCTCGGGCACGGTGATCACTCCCTGGGGATCAGCACTGATAGGTCGAGCCTACGCCTCAGCTCCAAGATCTGGACACCTTGTCCGCAGTGCGGGACGCGCGGCTCACGAAGCGGGAACGCCTCCGGCGAGGGTCCCCGGCCCCGTCGCCCGCACCCACGCGGCACGCAATCGCCCCGCCCCGACGCCGGGCCCGGGGCCCGGCGGCGTACCGACCCACCGGAACGCCCGTCCGAGGACGGCCGCCCCGGCAAGCACCCGCCCCACCGAACCGGGCCCCGGGGCGGGCACCCGAACCCGGAGCGCAGGGGGCCAGGGGCCCACCCCCACCGAGTGCCCCGACCCGAACCGGGCCCGGGGGCCGAACCGAGGAGTGGGGTCGAGCCGATGCCGAAGGCCCGGGGGCCAGGGCCGCCCGTGTGAAGGCGGGGCGGGCCGACACCGGAGGCCCGCGCCCCGGAGCAGGGCCCAGGGCCGGATCCGGAGGCCGGAGAGCGGCCGGAGGTATGCGATGCCGCGCTCCCCCGGCCATAACTCCAGGGTGCGCGGCATCCATTCCCCCAGAAGCCCAGGAGAACCCGGACCGAGCGCCGGCTCCGGGGCCGGGGCCGGGGCCCACGCTGGGCTGAGAACCACCGGCCGGGGGCCAGGGCCGCCCGCGTGGTGGCCTGACCGAGCCGACGCCGGAGGCCAGGGCCGGAGGCCCGGGGCAGGGG
>NZ_JAAAXQ010000529.1 GCF_009916105.1 Streptomyces sp. GC420
GGGTGAGCCCGACCCGTCCGCGGACCGGCCCGGGCTCACCCCCGCCACCGTCGAGGCGCTCGACGACATGGCGGCCGTCTTCGCCGCGCTCACCCAGCGGCGCGGCGGGGCGCACGCCCGCACCGCGCTCGCCGAGTACCTCGCCACCGAAGCCGTACCGCTGCTCACCGCGCCCGCCCCCACCGAGCCGTTGCGCCGCCGGGTCTTCACCGGAGTCGCCCGGCTCACCCTGCTCCTCGGCGGGATGTGCCTGGACGCGGGCGCCCAGGGCCTCGCGCAGCACTACTACAGAACCGGCCACGACCTGGCCCGCGACGCCGCCGACGACCTCACCCGTGCCGTCGCGCTGCGCGCCATGAGCAGCCAGGCCCGCGTCCTGGAGGACCATGAACGGGCCTTGCGTCTCGCCGAGGCCGCCGTCGACCTCGCGGGCCCCAACCCGCCTCCGGGCGTGCACGCCTTCCTGCTCGCCCAGCGTGCCGTCACTCTCGCCGACCGGGGCGACCGGCGCGGCGCGCTGGACGCGCTCGCCCGGGCCGAGGCCGCGCACGAGCGGGCGTCCCGGCGCGGCGGCGCGTTCACGACGTACTCACGGGCCGGGCTCCACCACCAGGCGGGAGAGGCCCTGAGCGCCCTCGGCGACCCGGCCGCGAGCGCCGCGTACGAGGCGTCCGTACGTCACCGTGCGCCCGGCCACCACCGCCAACTCGCCCTGACCCGGGCCCGCCTGGCCGAGGCGGAACTGCGCGCCGGCGAGCTGGAACGTGCCTGTCACCACTGGGACGCCTTCCTCGGCAGCGTGCCGTACGTCCCCGCCTCCTGCCCCGTGCGGCGGGCACTGAGGCAGCTGCGCAGCGAACTCAACCCGCACCGGACGCATCCCCTCGCCCGCGCGGTCCTCGCCAGGGCCGCCACGCTCGCGCCGTGAGTTTGGGCCGTGAGTTTGGGCCGGACGGCAGGGGGTGACAACTGCATCTCCGAACGCCACCGCGCGCTGCGCGAGAGCTGGAGCGGACGCGAGGGCGAGGACCAGGGCGGTACGGAGGAACTGCGGCCGGCACTGCGCAAGTACCGCGACCTCACCGAGCAGCTCCTCAATGCCTGAGACGATCCGGGCCCGGAGAGTCCGGCCGAGAGCCGGACGGGCCGCGGTCCGCACCCGGACCGGGCGACCGGAATGGGCAGGCGGGGCGCTGGAGCGAACTGCGTGCGGCGCCCCGCCCTCTAAGCTGCTCCGGTGATCAGCGATTCTTTCTCCCTGGCACCCGGCGTCGTCATGCGCACCCTGGAAGTCACCGACGCCGAGGCGCTGTCCGAGGCGTACCGGGTCAACCGGGAGCACCTCGGGCCCTGGGAGCCGCGCAGGCCGGAGGACTTCTACACGCCGGAGGGGCAGGACGTCCGCGTGCGCGAGCGGCTCGCGCAGCGCGACGAGGGCCGGCTCCTGCCCTGGGTGCTGACCGACAACGGCACGATCGTGGGCGGGATCAACCTCGCCAACGTGGTGACGGGCCCGTTCCGGAGCGCCAACCTCGGTTACTGGATGGCCGCGAGCCACACCGGTCGCGGCCTCGCGACCGGCGCCGTCGCGCACGCGTGCGACTTCGCCCGCGACAGGCGCATCCTGCACCGGATCGAGGCGGGCACCCTCGTCCACAACACGGCGTCGCAGCGCGTCCTGGCCAAGTGCGGGTTCGAGGCCATCGGCCTGGCCCGGTCCTATCTCCACATCGACGGGGCCTGGCGCGACCACCGTCTCTTCCAGCGGATCCTGCACGACGACCCCCCACCCGCATAGCGGCTCGTGAGATGCCGGGCGCGGCGGCCGGTGCCTACGATCCGCGCAGGGCGGCCGCGAGGGGCCGAAGCCCCAGCCGGTGGTTGTCCTCGTCGTGGAAGTGCCGGCGCATCGGACGGGAAGGTGCCATGGACGTCCGCGCTCGCCTGGCCGCCCCGCCGGCCCGAGTGGTCCTGCGGTCGGAAGGCGGTTGGCCGCTGAGCAGGGCGGTGCTGCTGCTCACCTACATCGAGCGGGCATCAGGATGTTCCCGCACGGTCCCGCTCCTGTACGCGCCCTGCCCCGGCGGTACGGGCGGTCCGGACGACCTCGGCGGTCCGGGGGGCACCGACGGCGGTGCGGGAGACTGCTACTGCGTCTTCGGCGGTGTATCGGGCTCCGCGGGCTGGTGGCGTGACGTGGTTCCGGCCGCACCGGTGCGGCTGCTGATGGCCGGCCAGCAACTGGACGCGACCGCCGAGGTGCTGGACAGCGCGGTCGCGGCTCCCGAGGCACTGCGCGCCCTGCGGGCCTACCGGCGCAGGTTCCCCTGGACCGTCCCGTCCCGCGACGGGGTGGTGATGCTGTGCCTCCGCCCGCGCCGCACGTCCGCCGCCCGCCCCGGCGCGGGACGGCCGGTGAACCGGCGGGTGGTGGTCACGCGGTACGGCGGTCCCGAGACCCTGCGTGTGGTCGAGGAGGCGCTGCCGCAGCCAGGGCCCGGAGAGGTACGGGTCCGGGTCACCGCGGCGGAGGTGAACTTCACGGACCTCCTGCTGCGCGAGGGCGTCTATCCGGACGGGCCGAGGCCTCCCTTCACGCCTGGATACGCCCTGGTCGGCGTGGTCGACGAGGTCGGGCCGGGCGCTGTCGGGCCGGGTGCCGGACCTGGCACCGACGCCATGGAGAAGGGCAGGACCGTGGCGGCCATGACCGTTCACGGCGCCTGCGCCGACTACATCTGCCTGCCCGTCCGGCGGCTGGTGTCCGTACCGCCGGGGGTCTCCGACCCGGACGCGCTCGCCGTCGTCTTCACCTACGCCACCGCGTACCAGTTGCTGCACCGGGCGGCCCGGGTCCGAGCCGGCGAGCGCGTGCTGTTCCAGGGCGCCGGGGGAGCGGTCGGGACGGCCGCCCTGCAACTGGGGCGGTGCCACGGCCTCGAGATGTACGGCACGGCCGCCGGTGACACGAGGGCGAAGGTGACCGCCCTCGGGGCCACGGTGATCGACTACACCACCGAGAACGTACCGGAGCGCGTACGCGCGTACACGGGCGGCGGCGTGGACGTCGTGCTCGACGGGATCGGCGGCCGGACGGTCCGTGACTCCTACCGGGCGCTGCGCCGGGGCGGGCGGCTGGTCCTCTTCGGACACTCCGCCGCCCTGTCGCGGGGCCGGGCACGCGGGCTGCCGCACAAGGTCGGCTTCTACCTCGCCATGGTCCCGGTGTTCCTGAGGGCTCCGCTGGACGGGAAGAAGGTCGTGACCTACCGCGTCGCCGTGCTGCGCGACCACCGCCCCGACTGGTACGCGCAGGACGTCGCGGCCCTGTTCGGCCTCCTCGCCCGTGGCGGGATCGCACCGCCGGTCCCCGAGGCGCTCCCGCTGACGCAGGCGGCGCGGGCCCACGAGCGCATCGGGTCGGGTGAGGCGGGCAAGCAGATCCTGCTGTGCCGCCCCACCGCCGACCACGCGGGCTGACCCCGACCGGCCGTGGGGTCCTTCCGCGGGCCGATCCGACGTGGCGCGGAAAGACGTGGCAGGGAAAGACGTGGCACGGAAAGAAGTGACCCACGGCCCGGACGGGTGGCTCCGGCGGTACGGGCGATCGACAGGCGATCGACGTCCGTCGATGAGCCTGCCGCGCGTCGCATCTCCGTCTGCCGCCTGCGGCGGACGGCGGGATCATGCCTCCTTGGGGCCGGTCTGCTGGACGACCTCGAAGGACCACACCGTGGAACCGGTCGCGGCCGGCTTCGGGCGCTCGCCCTCCGTGGCTCCGCCGCGGTGCGCGGCCTTCATGGGGCCCTCCATCCACGACTGAAAGGACTCCTCGTCGCGCCACCGGGTGTAGACGAGGTAGCTGTCGGTGCCCTCCACCGGGCGCAGCAGCTCGAACCACTCGAAGCCGTCGGAGCTCTCCACGGCTCCCGCGCGTGAGGCGAACCGCTTCTCCAGGACCTCGCGCTGCTCGGCGGGGACCTCCAGGACATTGATCTTCACGATGCTCATGCACCCATCCTGCCTCAGGGGCCGAGAAGCCTAACCGCCGCCCGTACCTTGCTCCGGCTGCGGGCACTGTCGCCACCGGGGCGCGGGCGGCGGCCGTTGGGAAAGCGGGGTGAGCGTGGGCC
>NZ_JAAAXQ010000052.1 GCF_009916105.1 Streptomyces sp. GC420
CGCAGCCGGCCGCCTCGACCTGGCCCCCTCCATCACCGACCACATCCCGCTCGCCGACGCCGCCGACGCCGTCCACCGGCTGGAGAACAAGATCGGCGACCCGATCCGCCTCATCCTCGTCCCCTGACAACCCCCTCTGAGAAAACACCCAGAAGCCACCTCGGGCAGGGGTGAGTGGGCGCCGCTGCTTGAGGGAGCACCGGCGCCCACGGCATTTCCAGCCCCCGCCTCCCGTGCCACGCTCGCCGTTGCATGGCTGCTCCAAGATCCGTTTGAAGACGGACCCTGAACCGCTCCGGGATCGGTGGAGGCTCTATGCGCTGACTCCAGCCGCCGGTTGGGGCTGGTGTTGAGCGTAATGGTTGGTCTCGTGCTCGTGGGGCGGGATGTCTCCGATCGCGGTGTGGAGGCGCTGGTTGTTGAACCAGTAGGCGTGGGGTCCGGTGCCCTTCGGTATGCCGGCCTTCGCGCAGGCGGGCCGCCAGGATCCGTCCATGAAGTGCGTGTAGACCACCGGTCCGCCCTGCGGCGCCGTGAAGATCCAGCCCTCAGGCCCGTCGGTGGGAAAGTCCCGCAGGTGGGCCTTCATCGCATCCACTGCCATGCGGGGGAGCGGGACCGTGCGGTGCGAGCGAGCGGTCTTGGGCGGGCAGACGTACACGCCGTGCTTAAGGGACACGACCGAGCAGGGCGGTGGCCGCGAGCGCGGCCTCCTTCACCAGTGGATCGTCGGCGTCGCAGAAGTCCGCGATGCGGTCGTGGAGTATTGGCCTTGCCGTTCGGGCGGCGGCCAGATTCTGCGCCGTGCCGACGCCGTCCTCGATGTCCAGGCGGGCGATGTCGGCGAACGAAGCCAGCCAGTTCAGCAGTTCGGCGCGAAGCGACCGCCGACCGGCCCTGCGCTCCCACCGGTCTTCGGCGAGGGTGCGTGGATCGTCGAGAAGACCGGCCAGGACCAAGGCTGCCGGAGCGGTCGCCGGAAACACCTGCTCCTGATTGAGGAGCAGCCGATACAGATCGCCTACCGCCCGTACCCGGCGGGCCGGGTCGGCGGCGAGCACAGCGCCGAGGATGTCCGGTGTGTCAGGCACACCGTGCTGGCCCGTACAGACGTGCGGCAGCTCCTCCCAGGCGGTGCCGGCGAGCTCTGCCTGTGCTCTGGGTGGCAGGGAGCCAGCGGGAGCACCAGAAAGGTCTGGGGTCATCTCGTTGATCACGACCGCAGTGTTCCAGCCGACTCCGACATCAGCGCCGCCGATACGTGCCGCAGACCGCAGACGGCTCACGCTCGAGCAACACTCTGATGCCCTCGCTGCTCGTGGCAGCGAGGGCATCAGGGCGTCAGGCGGCGCGGGCTGTGGGTAACTGCGAGACCCACGTCGTGAGCCCGGTCAGGTGCTCGGGCTGCAGCCCGTGGTGTGGGTCGGGCTGAATGAGGAGGGTCGACGTTCCCTTCGCAGTGCGCTCCGCCGCCCATTCATGGTCGAGGCCGGTGAAGTCGTCGTCGATCCAGACGGCGGGGGCGTCGCCCAGCCAGGCGTCGACGTGGTCGCGCTTCCACAGGTAGCCGTTGGGGTGGCTGGTGGTGATCTGCGGACGCGGGAGATCGACGTACGACAGGGTTGGAAGGCCGAGGAGCGGGCCGATGAGGGTGGTGGCGTCCTGGCGCCAGCTGGTGCACCAGACCGGGGTGACCAGGCCGGTGCGGATCACGTCCATGAGCATGGGGCCGTGGGCAGGGTCGAGCCAGACGGTGACCGGGTTGTCGGCGCTCCGGCCGGTGGGGACGACGTCGTGGCGGGCGTGGGTGGCCGGGGTCGAGCCGTCCGCGTTGGGGAAGGGTATGAGGACGCCGTCGATGTCGAGGAGCAGGTAAGGCGGGCGCATCGGTTCCTCCGGGGGAAGCCGGGGCGAATGGCTGGTCAGAGCTTGCGGGCGCGGATCAGCAGGGTGGTGGGCCAGTGGCCCATGCGGGGTCGTTGAACTCCTGGGCCGAAGTGAGCCAGAGGCCCGCTCGGCTGAGGTGCCTCTCCCAACGGTCGGTATCGAACTCCCATCGGGCGATGGGGAGCCGAGTGCGGTCGGGCAAGGTGACGAAGTCGCGGCGGGGCCGGTCGTCGCCGGAGGGGCTTCGACCGCCGCGCTGCGGGTGGGGGACAGAGAAGGCCAGCACTCGCCCGGGCGTGAGGCGTTGGGCGATGGCCGGGAGCAGGAGCTCGGGGGCGACGAGACCGATGGCTCCGAAGACGGAGTAGATCGCGTCGAACTGCTCGTCAGAGGCGTGCAGGCAGTGCAGGGCGTGGCCAGCAACGAAGGTGAGGTTGTTCAGCCGTCCGTAGTGGGAGCGGGCGCGGCGGACCTGGAGGCCGACCAGGTCGACGCCGGTGACGTGCGCGCCGTGGCGGGTGGCGAGGTGGGCGGCGTTGTGGCCGGGGCCGCAGCCGAGTTCCAGGAGTCGCTTGCCGCGCAGGTCGGGGCCGAGGATCTCGGCTCCGGGCCCTTGGCCGGGTCTCGTGGTCCATTCCATCCGGGTGGGTACGGAAAGGGGTTCGGCGAGTCCGGCGGCGGTGCGCTGGAGGGCGTGGGCGTGCCAGGGGGATGCCTGGGCGAGCACGTCAGATCTCCAGGAGGTGGAGGACGTCGGTGAGGTGGCGGCGGACAGCCTTGATGTAGGCGGGGTCGGTGGCAGGGTTGTCGATCCAGCGGATCGACTGCTCCATGAACCACTCGACGGCCCACATGCGGTGCCAGCCCTGGGCCCAGTTCGCGGCGGTGAGCCCGCCGCGCGGGGCGAGGGCGTCGGGGGTACCGCCGACGGTGACGTACTGCTCCAGGAAGACGCGGAGGCGCACGGGGTGCGGGGGCTCGATGGTGCCGTGCCAGCTGGCGAGGTCGAGCAGGCCGGGGCCGGTGAAGGCGCGGGCGAAGTCAAGCAGCCGCCAGCCGCGCTCGCCGATGTGGAGGCTGGTGGGGTGGAACTCGGAGTGCACCCAGCCGAAGGGGGCGATGGTCGCTCCGGCCGAGCGGGCCTCGGCGGCCTGGGCGATCCTGTCGAGCGCGTCCTCGACGTCGTTGGCGTCCTGCCACCGGTCGGCCTTGCGCAGCCGTTCGAGGTGCTCCAGTGCCCGGGCCGGCAGGGTCCGCAGCCGGTCCTGGTCGAGGACGGGCAAGGGGGGAGCCGTGCGGGTGCCGTGCAGGACCACGGCCGCGGCGACGCCGTCGAGGTCGTCGGCCTCGCGTACGGAGCGTCCGAGGTCCTCCATGAGCATGCCGAGCCAGCCGTCCAGGACGGCGGAGGCGTGGACCTGGGGGACGGGTACCCCGAGGGTGTGGGCCAGGCGGAGAGCCTGGTCCTCGCTGTCGAAGGGCTTCTTGGCGTACTTGAAGATGGCCGTGGAGCCGTCGGGGAAGGCCACGCGCTCGACGCCGGACATGGACCACACGCGTACCTCCTCCCGTACGGCGGTGGCGTGGTGTCGATGGTGGTCACCGTGTCTCCGTCTCTGATCGGCCAGGTTTGGGCACAGGAATGCCCGAGCCCGGTGTGGGCGTACGGAACTTCGGGGTGCCGCCCGGACCAAGGGGGAGCCTGGATCACGGTCGCGCCGTTCCGGGCGGCTGCTGATAAGTGAACCGGTGGTCACGCTCAGTGGGTACGGTGGAAGGCAGTTGAAGCGGTATACGCGGTTTACAGCTCCAGGGCGGAGGCGATCGTGGCGGCGCAGAGAGCCCCCAACTCCCGTCTGCGCGACGTCATTGCGGCGGTCGACTGCACCTACGAGGCCCTCGCCAGAGACGTGCGGCGCGTGGCCGCCGAGAACGGCGAGATCCTCCAGACCAACAAGTCGGCCGTCTCGCACTGGGTGAACGGCACTCGTGCCCCGTCGGGCCGGGTAGGCCAGTACCTGGCCGAAGCTCTGTCCCGTAGAGCGGGGCGCACGGTCACCCAGATCGAGATCGGCCTCCAGGCCGGTGATGACGATGCGCCGACGGAATCCGACCCGGTCCTCGCGGTCACCGACCTGGGCCGCGCCGACGTCGAGCGCCGCCGCTTCCTCGCCATCGCGGCCTTCACCACCGCCGGCGTCGCCATGCCGCTCGGTTACGACCACGAGGCCACCGCCTGCATGCTCCGCGCCCGCACGGGCACGTCCCTGGTCGGCGCGGAGGACGTGGACGTCGTACGCCAGATCACCGCGGCCTTCAGCGCCGCCGACGAGCGCCTCGGCGGCGGGCACGGCCTGACCACCGTCACCGCGTACCTGGCCGACACAGCCGCCCCCATGCTGCACGGACGCTTCCCCAGCGAAGCCTTACGCCGGGCCGTCTTCGGCGCCGTCGCCGAACTCGCCTACCTCGCAGGGTGGAAGCACCACGACCTCGGCCAGGAAGGCGCCGCCCAGCGCTACTACCAGTTCGGCTACCAGCTCGCCTGCGAAGCCGACCCGCACGGCCACGCCGCCTGGATGATGCGCGCTCTCGCCCACCAGGCCCTGAGCCTCAAGCAGCCCCACCACTGCGTCGACCTCGTCGAAGGCGCCCTACGCAGGGGTCTTGGTCACGTCGACGGTCAGACCGAGGCACTCCTCCACATCACCCACGCCCGCGCCTACGCCGCCACCGACGAGAACTCGTCGGCCGCACGCGCACTGCTCGCCGCCGAGGACGCCCTCCTACGGGACGACGGTCCCCAGCCCAGCTACTCCCGTGTGAGCGGCCCGGCCGCTGGCACCGTCGCCAGCCACACCGCCCGCACCCTGACCGACCTCGCGGACCACATCGGCACCGAACAGCAGCACCGCGACGCCCTCACCCGCTGGGACCCTGCGAAGTACAAGCGCGTCCACGCCCTCACCCACGCAGACCTCGGCGACAGCCTCGCCGCCCAGGCCAGTGCCGACGAAGCGGTCGCCGCATGGACCCTGGCCCTGGTCCTCATGGAGGGAATGACCTCCGACCGGACCCGGAAGGCGATCACCTCAATCCGCTCCACGCTCGCGGTCTACCAGCGCCGCCGTGTCCCAGGCGCGGCCGATCTCGCCCGACGCGCCCGCGAAGCCCTCGCCTAACATGCCCAACGACCCGCCCGACGAAGGGAACACCGTGGCCCAGCAGACCGACGACCGCTCCCAAGCCCTCAAGCCGGCGCTCGAATCGATGACCCTGCTGGTCGCGGCCGTCATCGTCCACGGCAAGGAGACCAACCGCGTCGTCCTCCTCCAGCGCAGCGAAAACGCCAAGTTCGGCCAGGGCTTGTGGGACCTCCCCGTCGGCAAGAGCGAGCCGGGCGAACCCATCACGGAAACCGCAGTCCGCGAGGTCTACGAGGAGACGGGCCTCATGGTGAAGCCCGAGTCCCTCAAGGTCGCCCATATCATCCACGGCGCCTGGGGCGTCGAAGCTCCCAACGGCTTCCTCACGGTCGTCTTCGCCGCCCACGAATGGACCGGCGAACCCGAAAACCGCGAACCCCGCAAGCACTCCCAGGTCCGCTGGGTCGACGCCAACGCCATCCCCGACGCATTCGTCGACACCACGGCCAGCGCCCTCCGCCACTACCTGAGCGGTGGGATGGACATGTCCGTTCAGGGCTGGACGGCGGCGTAATGCGCTCACTTTCTCCGTCACCTCATACCGAGGCCCCCAGGCACTGTTAGAGGAGCGGTAGAAGTTCCGTGCCGATCGTTTGATCCTGGCATTTGCAAGAAGAAGACGAGCAAAAGGATTAGCGGAGAGGTTGAGTGTTGATGGCGATTGAACTCACGGCCGATCAGAAGAAAGCCCTTAGGCGGGCCGTCCATAACGGGGACTACCACCTACTGCTGGGTGCCGGAGCAAGTCGTGACGCAGTTTCTAGGAATGGCTCTAGGCTGCCGACGGGCCCTGAATTGGCGACGCTATTGGCTAAGCGATTCAATGTGCCGATTGAGGAAGGTGACCTGCTGTGGCGAATCTACGCCCGTGCGGTTGAAGACGCAGGAGAGAATGAGGTCTACGACTGGCTCAGGAGTACCTTCTGGGAGGTCACGCCGCCGGACTGGATGGACGTCTATGCCAGGACCCCGTGGTCGACGGTTTGGACCCTCAATATTGATGATGTCTTCGAGCAGGCGTATGCGCGTGTACGATCTGATGAGTCGCGCTCCCTGGTTACCTTGAACTGGGATGACGAGTTTCGTCAGAGTCGCCACCTCTCCGTCGTGCATTTGCACGGGTGTGTCGATCGCGACGTGGAGAGGCGCCGCCTGGTCTTTTCCTTGAGTGAATACTCGGGCAGCTCGATGGCTAGTGCAGCCTGGCCGCTCAATTTCCGCGACACTTATGGGCTCCTTCCTTTTGTGATCATCGGAGCTAGGTTGCGAGACGAGCCGGACATTGAAGCAGTGATCGCCAATAGGACGCCATCTCATGAAGCCCCCAGCTTTTACGTGAGCCCGAGTATCTCGGAAGCCGTTGAGAGAGATCTCCGTAAGTGGAATCTCGTGCCTGTGCGGATGACTGCCGAGGAGTTTGCGGATGCCTGGCCGGAGCTTACGGGCATGAACCTGAAGGAGGCCCCGAGTAGCCGCGAAGAGGTTACATTCCGGGTGGGGCGGCAGTTCAGGGAATTGAGACTCGACACCCCTCGGAAGTCGTCTCAGGATCACGATTTCATTGGGGGCGACGAGCCTGAATGGGTCGACATTCAGAATGGACTGAATGCGGATCTTGACTGGATTAGGCAAGCTTCAGCTGACTGTCAACAGATCGGCCGAAGCATCCGTACGAACACGGCCATGGTCTATGTGGGGAAACGCTTGACCGGCCGCACCACCGGGCTGCTTGCTATTGGGAAGGCGCTGAGGACCCTTTCGTGGCGGACATACCTTTATGTTGGAGACGAGCGCCCGGACATCGATGCCATTGTCCAGTTTGCTGCCGGCGGGAAGGCGGTCGCACTGCTGTTTGATTCCGTCGCAGACATTGCCGACGACGTCGCGTCTTTGTTGAGCCTGGCGCGAAGCGCGGATCTCCAGATTATCTGTGTTGCTGTCGATCAGGTGGATCGGACCGCGAACGTGCTCGGGCGAATCGACGAGGTATACCTAGCCCGCAACCGCGTGACGACCATCAATAGTCACCTCACGAAAACCGATGCTGCACGGCTGGTTGATAAGCTTCAGTCGATTGGGCGACTGGGAATCCTTGAGTCCGAGAAGAAGGACTACCGTCGCCTGGCTCATTTTCGCGGGCGTGAGTTGTTCGATTCGATGGCCGAGCTGGAGAACGCTCCAGGATTTGGCCGGAGGGTGAGTGAGCTGGTTGACGCTATCACTGACCCGAACCACATTGCTGTCCTCTTGCTTGCTGCTCTTGCATCGCGCTTTGATCGCAGGTTTCACGCCTCCGATGCAGCTCGAATGGTGGGCATGGAGAGCGATTCTCTCGTTCGACTGATTCGCGACGGCCATCCACTTTCTTCGGTGCTGAAAACAGACGGTATCTGGATCAAGCCCAGGCAGCGTTGGATGGCACTCGAAGCCTGCGTAGCGCGGCTTGGTAGTCGAGAGGCACTCGCGACAATAGGTGCAGCCATGCAGCGCGTCGCCCCGCGCCTGGGCAGGACTAGCCAGCGGGAGCGGAATGCAACATCGCTGCTCGTGGGTTCCTTCATGGCCTACAAGAACGTGTCGAGTGTATTTCCGAATGAAGACCTCGATCAGTGGTACGAATCACTGTCCCCGACATTTGGCGATTGGAGCGCACGCTATTGGGAGCAGCGGGCCATCCTGAACCGACATGTGGGCAGATCAAAACCGGAGGTGCTGGCAAAGGCGGAGTCGTTCGTGCTCCGTGCAGTAAATATTGTCCGAGACTCGTACAGCCTCACCACCCTCGGAACAGTTCTCCTTGTCAAAGCTGCATACGGCTCCGGGAGAGACGTGGAGCAGTATTACGACCGCGCGATCGACGCCTTTGAAGGTGCTAGCGAGGCAAATCCAAACAACCTAGTCACCTGGGATGCATTCCTGCGTTATGCCCTCCTGGTTCTGGCTCCGGATGGAAGTTCCCTCCGGACTCTCGATGAGGAGCTGATGGAGCGTCTTCGGGACGACTGGCTCAGAATCCACTCGCAAAGCGTGGTCGCGGCCGGAGCCAGTGAGGAAATGAAGAGAGAGTTGGCAAAACTCAAGCGTCGTTTCCAGAGGATCACGGGACGCTGAGCGGTGAGAATCTCTCGTGCGAAGGGTTTGATGTGAGGTTCGTGGCGCGGGTGACTCAGTGCTCGGTCTATTCTGAAAGAATGGACCTCATAAGCCGGTTGCTGCGGAGGGCGGGTGCTGAATGAATACTCAACAGCTGAGCATTACGTTCATCCTGATGGCCGCTGGCATCGGGCTGCAGATTTGGTCATCGAGTCCGGATCGAGCTGGTCGACAGTATGCCCTTCAGCTGCCGTCAATATTTCTCTATTCCCTTGGCGGAGCCCTTCTTCTATTCTCCGTATTTCCGGACTCTATCTCCGAGGGGCGCGCACTTGGCTTCACGCTGGGAGGCGCGACAGGTTTCGTCGCGTTCTTCATGCTTGCCTCGTTTGGTTGGCTGTCCCGGACCAATCAGCGTGACGAGGTGCTGGCCGCACTTGCTACGGCACGTGAGGAGTCTGCTGCTGCAAAGCGTCAACTGGAAGTTGAGCAGGTAATAGTCAGTCCTCCCCGCCCCCTGCAGCAGTGTGCACGCGTCCTGGCTCCGCTCCGCGGCGATGCCAAGCATCGCGTTGGATTTGTTACGGGTAATCTGGCAAATGTCACGGACATTGACGTGTGGGTGAATACAGAGAATACCCGCATGGAGATGTCCCGGATCACCGAACCAACGATCTCAGGGACCCTACGGTATCTCGGCGGGCGGCGAGATGCGGCAGGCAACCTTGTGCAGGACACCATTGCTTCTGAGCTCGCCGGGCGGATGGCTGGTGTGTCAGGCGTCATGGCAGGTCAAGTGGTGACCACCGCATCAGGCGAGTTGATCGAGAGCCACGGAGTCAGGCGCATTGTGCATGTGGCTGCCGTCGAGGGAGAGCCTGGTAGCGGCTACCGCCAAGTCCGCGATGTGGGCCGCTGCGTGCGAAACGTGCTTGCGGAGTTGGATCGCCTGAACAGAGAAGGTGAGGATCTTCAATCCGTAGTGCTTCCGCTCTTCGGGACGGGGGCTAGTGACGGTGACCTCCGAGGGACGGTGGAGACGATGGTGAGTGCGATCGTCGACTACCTTCGTACGCACCCGTCCTCACTGGTTGTCGAGGTCTTCCTACTGGCCTACACCGATGTTCACGAGGCGCTATGTCGCCTTGTGCTTGACCTTGAACCGCAATTGGATACCAAGCACCTGTGAGCAGGAAATACCTGTCAGGGAGGGGCCATCGCAGGCGGTGCGGATCGCGGGAGCCGAAGACCTGGTGGTTGCGCTGGGCCTCGATCGGCGAGTGTTGTTCACCCGCCGGCCACGGTCGGCCAGCGGAACCGGAGCTCCGTCGTCCTCCCGGCAGCAGGCGGGGCAGGTCTCGCACGAGCCGGGCAGCTCATCCGGCACGAGATACCCGGAGCAGGACCGGATAGCGGCGGCTGGCCCACGCGACGGGCCGGTTCCGGCGTCAACCTTTCCAAGGCTGACGTAGGGCCTGGCAGTCCGCAGCCAGTCCGCAGGACACCCGTAAACGGCCGTCGGGAGCCAACGTATGCCAACAAGGAAATCCCAGGTCAGAGCTCTGGACGAGGCTCCGCCGCAGTTCAGGATCAGCCCGCAGACATTCCGCTTCAACGTGTGAGCGGATGAAAGAGCACCACGTCGCTGACGTGGCAAACACGCAGGTCATAAGGGGCCGGGCTCTCAAGAGCCCGGCCCCTTCGCCCACCCCGTGGTGGGTCCGCGCCGGGTTCGCGTCGGGTCCGCACCGTGAGGCGTCCGGAGGCGGTATTCGAGAACTTCCCCCGCGCCATCGCGCTTGGACGGCCGACGGGGCCGGCGCCCATGGCACCGGCCCCGTCGGCCGCCTGCGGCCGCGTGTTACGGCTTGAGGATCCGGGCGTAGGCGGCGGACGCCATCAACCACTGACCCATGCTGTTCGGGTGGGCCGCCAACGTGTTCTGCGCGGGAGTCAGGGACTCGACGTACCGGCGGTCGCGGGGCTGGCACATGTCGTGCCCGACCGTGACCGAGTACGTGTCCGCGTAGGAGACACCGGCACCGCCGGCGACGGCCCGGCGCTCCAGCGCGCGGTTGAGCTTCTTCGTCGTGTTCCGCAGGAAGGCGAAGTCGCCCTTGGCGAACGGCACTTCCCCGCAGCCGACGCCGTTGTCGGGGAACAGCGCGGGGTAACCGACCACGACGACCTTCGCTTCGGGGCTGCGACGCCTGATGTCGGTGATCACGCCGCGCATGCGGCCCTCCAGCGTGTTGATGCGCTCGCCGAGCACGTCCTTGCCGCTGGCGGTGAAGTACTTCTCGCACGGGCTGCCGGCCGGGTCGGACGAGGCGACCAGAACGCAGGTCGTGAGCACACTGGAGAAGCCGATGTCGTTGCCGCCCAGGGTCACCGTCACCAGCTTGGTTTCGGGGGTGAGGGCGTCGGCCTGCGGCGGCTTCGATCCCTGGTGGTTCCAGATGCTCCGCGTCGTGGCACCGCTGCAGGTGACGTCCTTGAAGGTGCGGTTCTGCCCGCCGACGTCCGGGAGACGAGGTTGGCGTAGCTGCCCGTGGTGCGGTCGCATTCCTTGTCCGTCACCCCGGCCAGACCGGCGCCCGAGGCGTAGGAGTCGCCGAGCGCAACGTAGTTCGGCCCGTCCTGCGCGGCCGCCGCCTGCCCCGTCACGCCGGGTCCGGCGAGAAACAGCAGGGTGGCCGACACGACAGCCGTCGCTGCTGCCGTCCAGCGGGTACCGGCCGGCCGATGCGTGCTGCGCGTCATTGCGCTCCTAGAAGTGTCTGAAGAGGTGTTCTCCGGCCTACCGAGCCGTACCGCCGGCCGTCGCACACCGGAGCGGGCCCCGGGCATGCGGGTCGGTTCACGCATGGCCGGGAACAGGCTCCTGCTTCCTGCGCCGTCCCCGCACCAGGCTCAGCGCGGCCGTGCCTGTGCTGATGAGGGCCAGCCGCACACCCCACTCGACGACCGAAGTGTGCCCGGCACCCGACAGCAGTGGGAGGCGGAGCAGAGGGGCGGCCAGCGGGTAGGCGGCCAGGCAGATGAGCAGGACCGCCCAGAACGGCGGCTCGTTGCGCAGGGAAAGGACGGTCATGCCGACGATCACGAGGCCGCACACGGTGAGGAGAACTGCGAAGGACATGGCCTCAGCATTTCGTCCCGGGGCCCGCGATCACGTCCGCCGTCCGAAGGATCCATGCCTCTGCCCCAGGGTAGAGGCCGTCCGGTCTCCATCGATCACGAGGAGCAGGCGATGTCGCCGCGAACCTGGAGGGAGGGCGTGCGGCAGGTGTGGCCGGCGTGCTCCGGCCGCCTCACCGCGGTGCACGTGCGAGGGTGCTGCACCGGGCCGCGCGGACACCGCGGTCGTGCCCGCGCCGCGCCGGGGTCAGGCGGCCGGCCCGGACTCCTCGCGCCGGCAGTGGACGAACAGGTGCGGTTCCGGTGTGGCGTCCGGGTGGGACGGGGTGAACAGCACACTCTCGTGCGACTCCACGGTCAGGCCGGCCCCGGCCAGAGCGGCGGTCAGGTCCTCGGGGGCGAAGCTCGTCGCCCGGACCTTCTGGCCCATGAAGTCGACCTCGAAGTCCTCCACGTCCGCGGGAACGGTGGCCAGGGCCAGGGAGCCGCCCGGCCGCAGCGCCCGGGCCAGCCGCCGCAGGAGAGCGGACTGCTCGTCCCGTGACATCTGAAGAAGCGAGAAGTACACGCAGACCGCGTCGAACGAGGACTCCGCCAGCGGGATCTCCCGGACGTCGGCGCACCGGAAGGCGGCGTCCGGCACCTGCCGCGCGGCGAGTTCCACCATGACGGGGGAGACGTCGATCCCCAGGACCTCGTGTCCCGCACCGGTCAGGGTGTCCGCCGTGGGCCGGCCCGTTCCGCTCCCCACGTCGAGCACCCGGCTGCCGGGTCCGAGCCGTCCCAGAAGCCAGTCGAGCGACGAACGGTGCGCGGCGGACCCCGCGAACGCCTTCTCGTACTCGGCACCCAGCGCGTCGAACACCGTGGCGGCCGGTGAGGCCTGATCCCCGTTCATCAGCATGAACCTTCCGTTTGTGGCTGACGGTCCGTGGAATCGTTCCACCTTCCGGCGGGCGCCCACAACGCCACGGGCGGGGCGGCGGGCCAGGCCGGACGCGGCGGCCGGATGCGGAGACCGGACGCGGAGACCGGACGCGGAGACCGGATGCGGAGACCGGACGCGCGGCCGGGGAACCGTGCCCGGCTTGCGGTCCGGGGGACGGGACGGCAGGGTTCGGGTACGTGGCCACTCTGCTGATCGTCCATCACACCCCCTCGCCGAACTGCCAGGCGCTGTTCGAAGCGGTCGTCTCCGGCGCGACGACGGAGGAGATCGTAGGCGTCCGGGTCGTACGGCGTGCGGCGCTCTCCGCCACGGCGTCCGACGTGCTCGGCGCCGACGGCTACCTGCTGGGCACGCCGGCGAACCTCGGCTACATGTCCGGAGCCCTCAAGCACTTCTTCGACCAGGTCTACTACCCGTGCCTGGACGAGACGCGGGGCCGGCCGTTCGGCTACTACGTCCACGGCGGCAACGACGTCACCGGCACGGTCCGGGGCATCGAGTCGATCACGACGGGCCTGGGCTGGCGGCGTACGGCGGAGCCCGTGACGGTGACGGGCGAGCCGGGCAAGGCGGACATCGAGGCGTGCTGGGAACTGGGAGCGACGGTCGCCGCCGGGCTGATGACCTGACGGCCACATGGTCCATGGTCAGGGGGCGGGGGTGGCGTCCGCGCCGGTGATGAACTCCGCCCACACCGTCTTGCCGGGGGCGCCGCCCCCGCGCGGCCGGACGCCGCAGGCGTCGGAGAGGGCCGCGACCAGGGCCAGCCCGCGTCCCGACTCCTCGTCCCGGCCGGAGACTTCGGCCGTGTCCCGCGGCGGCAGGACCGGCAGCCGCTCGCCCCGGGTGTCGCTCACCTCCACCCGCAGCCGCCCGGCCGACTCGACCATCCGCACCAGCACGCACCGCCCCGGTACGTACCCGTGGGTGACGGCGTTGGCCGCGAGTTCCCCCACCACCAGGACGATCAGCTCGTGCGGCGCCGAGCCGCGCGGACAGCCCCACAGGTGCAGCCGCAGCGCCGCGGTCTGCCGGGCCTGCCGCGCCCCGCGAGGAGTGGACGGCACCCGCACGGCGAAGGTCCGGTGAGGCGACGGGGCGGTGGGCGCGACCGTGGCCGTGGCCGTGGTCAGCGTGCCGGTCCCGGAGGCGGTCGGTCCGGACCTCGGCGGTCGGTGGGAGGGCGGGTGGTGCGTCATCGGCATGACCCTCAACGTTCCGTACGGTCATGCCCGTTGACCAGCAGGGATGTGCGTACGGCGGTGTTCTGTCGGGGACGCGGTCGTGCCTGTTGGCCCTGTACGGGGCCGCGCGGTGGGGCGACGGGGACCGATGGCGTCACTCCTTCGGCGGAGGTCAGGACGAGTGAGGGACGGGTGAGCCGCCGCGTCGTTACCGTGCGAGAGAAGCGCGAGCGGGACGAGGGCACGGGCGGGAGGCTGGTGACAGTGGCGGCTGACGGGGCGGATTCGGTCAGCGCGGTGGGTCCGGCCGCCGGGCCGGACGCGCAGCGGGATTCGGACGCCGGTGCGGTGTTTCTGCGGTGCTTCGGACGGCAGATGAAGCTGCTGCGTGAGGCGGCGGGGCTGACGCAGGCGGAGTTGGGCGCGCGAGTGGGGTACGGGGAGGCCCAGGTCGCCTCGGTCGAGCAGGGGCGGCGCATCCCGAAGCCGGAGATGATCGACGCGGTGGACGCGGCCGTGGGCGGGGGAGGGGTGCTGGCCGCGATGAAGGGGGAGGTGGCCCGGGCCCGGTATCCGTCCTTCTTCCGCGAGGCGGCCCGCCTTGAGGCCGAGGCGGTCGAGTTTCACGCTTACGCGAACCAGGCAGTTCCGGGCCTTCTGCAGACGGAGGCGTACGCACGGGCGGTGTTCGCGATGTGGCGACCGCTCCTGAGCGACGAGACGATCGAGGAACGAGTCACCGCACGCATGGCCCGGCAGGAGATCTTCGCCCGGAGGCCCGCTCCCCTGCTGAGTTTCGTGATCGAGGAAGTCGTGCTCCACCGGCCACTGGGAGGCGCGAGCGTCCTTCGCGCGCAACTGGAGCAGATCCTCCGTGTCGGTCGCGCGAGGAACGTCGAGATCCAGGTCATGCCGACAAGCCGTACGGATCACGCGGGGACCGGTGGCCCAATCACGTTGATCGAGACACCTGTTCACCGGTGCGCCTATGTTGAGGTCCAGGAGGACAGCCGTCTCTACACGGACCGGAAACAGGTACGTGCCTTGGAAGCCCGGTACGGCATCATCCGTGCACAGGCGCTGACCCCCAGTGAGTCGTTGGCGCACATCGAGAAGGTGCTGGGAGAAGCATGACGGACGAGGCGACCAACTCGGGCGAGGCCCGGTTGACCTGGATCAAGAGCAGCTACAGCAGCGGGGCCGGCGGCGAATGCGTTGAGGTCGCTCGGACTTCAGGAGCCGTCCGCGTCCGGGACTCCAAGCGGGCGGACGGGCCGGTCCTCGCGGTCGGGGCGGAGCAGTGGGCGGCTTTCGTGGAGCTGGCTGTCCGCGGCTGACCCGTACAGGCAGCGACGCGCCACGGCCCCGCCCGCACGCGGGGCCGGGCCGGTTCAGAACCGCCAGCGGGTCTGCCCGTACGTTCCCTTCGCGAAGCCGAACGCCGTTTCCGGGGTCACCGCGAAGACCAGGCAGGGGCCGTGGTCGCTCCAGAAGGAGCCGTCGCGGACGTCGAAGCGCCAGTCGGGGCCGTATTTCGCCTCCCAGGCCCGGGCGAGGCGCAGGAGGCGGGCTTCGTCGGTGACCCGGTCGGCGCGGCCCTCGACGACGAGGTCGAGGCCCTCGTGGAGGGTGTTGGTGCCGGTGGTGAGGACGACGTTGCGGTTCGCGGAGAGGTTGAGGGCCTTGCGCTCGCGCGGCCCGGTGCCGAAGTGGAGGGCGCCGTCGAGCCAGACGGCGATCAGCGGCGTGACGTGGGGGCAGCCGTCGGGGCGGACCGTGGTCAGCCAGAACAGTTCGGCGTCCTCCAGGCGCCTCCGGGCCGTCGCCCAGTCGACGGGTGCGGCGTCCGGGTCGCTGTAACGCCTGTCCAGGGTGGTGGCGGGTGCCGTGGTGGGCATGGGAGGGCTCCTGTTCTGCCGGGCGGGCGGGGTCCCGCGGTGAATAGGACCGCGGCACGGGACGGAACTCATCGTTCCTGTGTGTCTGCTGTGGCGCCCTTGTGCGTCGACTGGCTTTGCGTCAATCTTTCGCTGGCGGCCGGGCTCGATTCAGGGCGGCTTTCCGCGTCTGTAATTGTCATGCGCATGATCCACGTGCGCTCGCGCGTCCGCCGTGTCCGGATCCGGCCGGTGACCCCTGCCCGCCGGTCCCGGTCACCCCCCACCAACGCACCACCGATGAGGAGGACCCCTCACATGGCAGTGATGCGTACATCGAGGCGAAGACTGGCCGGCGCGAGCGCGATCGCCGTGGCGGCGCTCGCACTCGGCACTCTCTCCGCGCTCCCGGCCGCGGCCGCCGACGGGCCCCTGGGCGTCATCCAGAACGCCGGCGCCGAGGGCACCATCGCGGGCAGCTACATCGTCACCCTCGACGAGGACGCGGCCCGGGCCGGCTCCGCCGAGGGCAAGGCCCTCGCCAAGCAGTACGGCGCGAAGATCGAACGCACGTACAAGGCGGCCCTCAACGGCTACGCCGTCGAACTCTCGGAGGCCGAGGCCAAGAGGTTCGCCGCCGACCCCGCCGTCGAATCGGTCGTGCAGAACCGCACGTTCACGATCGACGCCACCCAGCCCAACCCGCCCTCGTGGGGCCTGGACCGCATCGACCAGGCGGCCCTCCCGCTCGACCAGAGCTACACGTACGACGACACCGCGGGCGAGGGTGTCACCGCGTACGTCATCGACACCGGTGTCCGCATCACCCACACGGACTTCGGCGGCCGCGCCTCCTACGGCTACGACGCCGTCGACAACGACAACACCGCCCAGGACGGCCACGGTCACGGCACGCACGTCGCCGGTACCGTCGCGGGCACCTCCTACGGTGTCGCCAAGAAGGCGAGGGTCGTCGGCGTACGCGTCCTGAACAACTCGGGGTCCGGCACCACCGCCCAGGTCGTCGCCGGCATCGACTGGGTCACCCAGAACGCCGTCAAGCCGGCCGTCGCCAACATGAGCCTGGGCGGCGGCGTCGACACCGCGATCGACACCGCCGTACGCAACTCCATCGCCTCCGGCGTCACCTACGCCGTGGCGGCGGGCAACGAGACGACGGACGCCTCCACCAGGAGTCCCGCACGCGTCACCGAGGCCATCACCGTCGGCGCCACCACCAGCAGCGACGCCAAGGCCAGCTACTCGAACTACGGCAGCGTCCTCGACCTGTTCGCCCCCGGCTCCTCCATCACCTCCGCCTGGGGCACGGGCGACAGCGCGACGAACACCATCTCCGGCACGTCGATGGCGACCCCGCACGTCGCCGGAGCGGCCGCGCTGTACCTGGCGGACAACCCCTCCGCCACGCCCGCCGCGGTCCAGAGCGCCCTGGTCTCCTCCGCCACCACCGGAGTGGTCACCAGCCCCGGCTCCGGCTCGCCCAACCGCCTGCTGCGCGTCGGCAGCGGCGGCACCACCCCGCCGCCCGGTGACCGCTTCGAGAACACCGCCGACTACGCCATCGCGGACCACTCCACCGTCGAGTCGCCGATCACCGTCACCGGAGTCTCCGGCAACGCGCCCTCCGCGCTCCAGGTCCCGGTCGTCATCCAGCACACGTACATCGGTGACCTCCAGGTCCAGCTGATCGCCCCCGACGGCACGGCGTACACGCTGAAGGGCTACGGCACCGGCGGCAGCACCGACAACATCAACACCACGTACACCGTCAACGCCTCCTCGGAGACCGCGAACGGCACGTGGAAACTGCGCGTGAGCGACAACGCGAGCCTGGACACCGGGAAGATCGACTCCTGGGCCCTCCAGTTCTGATCCGGCCGTGATCCCCCGGGATCCGGCTTCCCGCTCATGACTCCGCCCCCTTGCGGTCCGCACGGACCGCAAGGGGGCGGATGCCTGTGCCGCCCGGCGGGGTCGAGGTCGCGCATGAGCCTGGGCGCCGGCCCCCGGGGCCTCTGCCGTCTCATCCGTCACGAAAACCCAGGTGAGGCAGTTGTCATCACTTCGAGTGAATCTCTGGCCCAGGGTTGCGGTCAACAACATTCGGTTGCCAGGGTGTTGCTGTCTGTACACCTGAGGGGAGTGGCCAGTGGCATTCGGTGAGCAGCCCGCGTATCTGCGTGTCGCGGGCGATCTCCGGAGGAAGATCGTCGACGGTTCACTCCCCCCGCACACCCGACTGCCTTCCCAGGCCCGGATCCGTGAGGAGTACGGAGTCTCCGACACGGTCGCCCTCGAGGCCCGCAAGGTGCTGATGGCCGAAGGGCTCGTCGAGGGCCGCTCCGGCTCCGGCACCTATGTGCGTGAACAGCCCGTCCCCAAGCGGGTGGCCCGCTCCGGATACCGACCTCAGGGCGGTGGCCCGACGACCCCGTTCCGGCAGGAGCAGGCGGAGGGGGACGCGCGCGGCACCTGGGAGTCCCGCAGCGAGCAGCTCGAGGCGTCACCCGCGATCGCCGCCCGCCTCGGTGTCACGGCCGGGGACAGGGTGATGTGCACGCGCTACGTCTACCGCGACGCGGGTGAGGCGATGATGCTGTCTACCTCGTGGGAGCCCCTGGCGGTCACGGGGCGTTCGCCGGTGATGCTGCCGGAGGAGGGGCCGCTCGGGGGCTGCGGCGTGGCCGACCGGATGGCCGCCATCGACGTCGTCGTGGACAACGTGGTGGAGGAGGTCGGTGCGCGCCCGGGTCTGGCCGAGGAGATCATGGCGCTCGGCGGGGTGCCCGGTCATGTCGTGATCGTCGTCGAGCGGACCTTCTACGCCTCGGGACGCCCGGTCGAGACGGCCGACCTCGTCATCCCGGCCGACCGCTACCGCCTCGCGTATCACCTTCCGGTGCGGTGATCCGTTGTGGCGGTGACCGGTGGGGTGCTCCCCCCGGCGGAGGCGGGCGGGACCCGTTTTGTGACCGTCTCAATTCCGGCCTTCTTAGGATTTTCCCCGGTCCTCGGTCGTTCACGGCGGCGCTGCCCGCGGTAGGGGCCGCGATGGGGTATCCGGGGGCGGGCGCCAGGCGTCCCGCGTCGGTTTCGGTGCAGGTCACCCCGGGATTGCGCCCTCGGGTGCCACCCACGTGATGCCGGGGGCGTGAAGGGGGCGCACGGGCCCGGGGCGCCTGTCCCCGGTGGCCGAATGCGTATCTCTTTGTGCAAAGTCGTATCCGCTGAGTAAAGGTCGGGCGTAGGCTCAGGCATATGCAGAGTGGGGTTTCTCCGGCAGGGCGGGAAAGGCGCGTGGAGGCGCGCGTGGTCGAGGGCGTGGAGGCGTGATGGCCGAGAGCGCCGCGCTGCTCCCCTGGCTGGTGATACGCCAGGACGACAACGGCAACCGCTATCGGGTGGGCCGCTACGCCACGCGTGCGGAGGCCCAGAAGATCGTGGACAGCCTCGACGACCGGAGCCACAAGCAGCTCTACTGGGTCGAGAGGATGGGGCAGAGCCCAGGCTGACCCCGGAGCGTCGGCCGGTCCGCCGCAGGCCCCTGCCGGGGGCCGTTCACGGCGTAGGCTCCGGCGCATGCAGCATTCCGAGACCGCGGTCCGCGTGGTGGTGGGCGGTGCCCTGTTCGACGCCGGGGGCAGGCTGCTCGCCGCGCGCCGCAGTGCCCCGCCCGAGCTCGCGGGCCGCTGGGAACTTCCCGGCGGCAAGCTGGAGCCGGGGGAGAGCGCCGAGCAGGCGCTGGTCCGGGAACTCCGTGAGGAACTGGGCGTCGAGGCGGAGCCGCTGGAGCGGGTGCCTGGTGAGTGGCCGCTGGGACGCGGCTATGTCCTGCGGGTCTGGACCGCGCGGCTCGTCTCGGGGGAGCCGCGGCCGCTGCAGGACCACGACCAACTCCGCTGGCTCGCCCCCGCCGAGATCCACGACGTCGACTGGCTCGACCAGGACCGCCCGGCCGTCGCCGAAGCCGCTCTGAGGCGCCCCGCGCGCTGAACGCGCTGCCGCACGCGAGTCCCGGGCGCGCACCCGACTCGCGCCCCGATCGGCACTGTTGCGCCGACCCGCCTCGCACCGCACCGCGGGCCGCGTGCCCCGCCGCCCGGAGGGGCGCCGCGAACGGACCGCGTGCCGACAGCCGGCGATCTTCACATGTCATGTGTTCGCAGGGGTCGTTCGTGGCCGAAATCCGCTGTCCGGTTCCGCGTTCGCTGCCCGAAGCCCGCCGGGTGTTCCCGTGGCCGGGACTGCGTGCGCCGCCGGGCAAGGGGTGTATGGGGCGCTCGGGCTCGCGGGCGAGCACTGGAGACATGAACGCCGTCCGCGTTCGCGGACGGCCGCCTCGGACGACGAAACCGGCCGCGGACCAAGGCTCTTGGCCTGCACGGCCCTCAGGTGGGGTACGAGACCCGGCGAGGGCGACAAGACCGTGTGGTTCGAGCTGGCACTGCCTGGTTAGAAGCATGGAAGAGTGAAGGCGCAGCGATCTCGGCCGGAAACGGCCGTGATCGTGCTGTGATCGTGAACGTCGTGTGTAGTGCGGCCGTAGTGCTGGATACTTCGGCGAGGGCCGGTCCATGCGCAATGAGCTGGAGGGGACGGTCGCGTGAGCGAGATACCAGCGAGGGCGGGAGCGCCCGAGGAGACGGCGGCCGGGGCGGTGTGGCAGATCAGCCCTCCCGGCTCGATCTATGACTACATCCGGGTCGGCTCCTTCTCTCTGGGGCCCGACGGCCTCATAGAGCAGTGGAGTACACGGGCCGCCGAACTGTTCGGCCTGGCAGCGGCCGATGTCCTCGGCCGCGACCCCGTGGAGGCCTTCGTCCCCGCCGACTTGCGCGACCGCGGTCACCGCAAGGTCGCGGAGATCCTCGACGGCAAGGAATGGACCGGAATCGTCCCCTTCCGGATACCGGGACAGCGCCGGCTCACCGGCCTCGCCGAGATCTATGTGATGCCCACGGAGACGGACGGTGGCCGAAGGGCCGCTCTCTGTATCGTCGTTGATGTCCGCGCCCTGCGTCAGATCGAGACCGACCTCGCCTCTTCGCAGGCTATTTTCGGCCAATCTCCCTTCGGCTTTCTGCTGTTCGATGACAAGCTGCGCATTCAGCGTGCGAACCAGCGCTTCGCGACCATCTTCGGCGGCGCGGTCGAGGAGCACCGCGGCCACACGCCGTACGAATACCTGCCGCGCAACGAGGCGGACCGGTTGACCGCCGCGCTCCGGCGCGTCCTGGAGACCGGCGAGTCCATCACGGACCTGCAGGTGGTCGGGGAACTGCCCGCCCGGGAGGGCGGGGAAGGAAAGAGCGAGCGCAAGCACTGGTCCCTCAACCTCTACCGGGTGCACACCGGTTCGGGCCGCCCCGTCGGCGTCGCCAGCATCGGGATCGATGTCACCCGGCGGCACGTCGCCGCGCGCGAGGCCGCCAACGCCCGGCGCAACCTCGCCCTCCTCAACGAGGCGGGTGCCCGCATCGGCAACTCCCTCGACCTGGAGACCACGGCACGCGAGCTCCTCGACGTCGTGGTGCCCGGCTTCTGCGACCTCGCCTCCGTCGACCTCTACCAAGGGCTGATGGCCGGCGACGAGGCGGCACCCGGACTCGCCGACGGCAGTGCGGAGTTGCGCAGGGTCGCCTTCGCCAGCGCGGTCTCCGACGCCCCGCTGACCACCGCGGGCGGCGCCCCCGACGGCGGCCCGATCGCCGTCGGCGCCGTGCACCGTTATCCCTTCAACTCACCCTGCGCGAACGCCCTGCGCACCGCCCGGGTACAGAACGTCCCCGGCCCGGAGGCCGACAGCGCCGGCATCGGCCTCGGCGCGGTGGTGCACTCCACGCTCGCCGTGCCGATGGTCGCCCACGACACCGTCGTCGGGCTCGCCCAGTTCTCCCGCACCCGGGGCAGCGAGCCCTTCGGGGAACGCGACCGCGCGCTCGCCGTGGAACTCGCCGCCCGTGCCGCCGTCAGTATCGACAATGCACGGCTCTACCGGCGGGAGCACGAACGCGCGCTGATCCTCCAGCGCAGCCTGCTGCCCCCGGGCGACCCCGAGGCGGCCGGGCTCGACATCGCCTGCCGCTACCTTCCCGGGAACACCGCGACCGAGGTCGGCGGCGACTGGTTCGACGTCATCGAACTGCCCGGCCACCGCACCGCTCTGGTCGTCGGCGACGTCATGGGGCGCGGGCTGCGGGCCGCCGTGGCGATGGGCGAACTGCGCACCGCCGTAAGGACCCTGGCGCTGCTCGACCTGGAACCGGCCGAGGTGCTCTCGGCGCTGGACGAGATCGCCCGCGGGCTCGGAGCCCCGGGCGGACAGCACAGCGGCGCCCAGAAGGCATCGCGCTCCGCCGCGCTCCAGGCCCGCGACGCCGACCTCTCCGAGGTCTACCTGGCGACCTGCGTCTACGCCGTCTACGACCCCGTGACCAGACGCTGCACCTTCGCCAACGCAGGTCACCTGCCTCCGGCCCTCGTCGAGCCCGGCGAGGAGGCGCTGATGCTGGAGGTCCCGCCCGGCATGCCCCTCGGGGTCGGCGGGGAGCCCTTCGAGGAGGTCGAGGTCGAACTCCCCGACGGAGCGCTGCTCGCCCTCTACACCGACGGGCTGGTGGAGTCCCGCGAGCACCCCATAGACGAGGGCCTGGACGCCTTCCGCAGGGCGCTCACCGGCTCGTCCCGTCCGCTGGAGGACGTGGCCGACCACATCCTCGGCACCCTCGACACCAAGCACGGCGAGGACGACATCGCTCTCCTCATGGCCCGGGTCCAGGGGCTGCCCGCGGACCAGGTCGGCGACTGGACGCTGCCGCGCGAGCCCCGCTCGGTCGGCCGGGCCAGGGAGCTCGCACGCGAGCAGCTCACCACCTGGGAACTCGAACCGCTCGTCGACACCACGGAGTTGCTGGTCAGTGAGCTCGTGACCAACGCCCTGCGATACGGCGAGGGCGACATCAGGCTGCGACTGCTGCGCGACCGGACGCTGGTCTGCGAGGTGTGGGACGCGGGTCTGGTCCAGCCGCGCAGGCGCCGGGCCCGGGACACCGACGAGGGCGGCCGCGGCCTCCAGCTCGTCGGGATGCTCAGCGCGGCCTGGGGCAGCAGGCGTACGCCGCGCGGCAAGACGGTCTGGTTCGAACTCGGCCTGCCGGGGCCGGGCTGCGGGGCCGAGCCGTCGGTCGAGGCGTTGCTGAGCATGTTCTGACCGGAAGGCTGGAGGGCTGGAGGGCTGGAGGGCTGGAGGGCTGGAGGAGCGGAGCAGCGGGGGGCCGCCAGGGGCGCAAATGACTGTCAAGCGTGGATTGACGCCGGGAGGGTGTCAATCTACGGTTGACGCATGGCGACGCCCATCCGCCTCGACGACCTGATCGAGGCCATCAAGAAGACCCACACCGACGTCCTCCAGCAGCTCTCCGGCGCGGTCATCGCCGCCGACCACCTCGGAGAGATCGCCGACCACCTGATCGGCCACTTCGTCGACCAGGCCCGCCGCTCCGGCGCGTCCTGGACCGACATCGGCAAGAGCATGGGCGTCACCCGGCAGGCCGCCCAGCAGCGTTTCGTGCCCAAGGACCCGGGCGAGCCCACGGCCCTCGACCCCAGCCAGGGCTTCAGCCGCTTCACCGAGCGCGCCAGGAACGTCGTCATGGCCGCCCACAACGAGGCGCGGCAGGCGGGCAACGCCGAGACGGTCCCCGCGCACCTGGTGCTGGGCCTGCTCGCGGAGCCGGACGCGCTCGCCGCCGGGGCGATCGGGGCGCAGGGCGTGGCCCCCGACGCCGTACGGGAGGCGGCGACCGCCGCGCTGCCCGCTCGCGCGGAACAGGCGCCGGAACTCGTCCCGTACGACACGGGCGCCAAGAAGGTGCTGGAGCTGACCTTCCGCGAGGCCCTGCGGCTGGGCCACAACTACATCGGGACCGAGCACCTGCTGCTGGCCCTGCTGGAGTTCGAGGACGGCAGGGGCGTGCTCTCGGATCTCGGCATCACCAAGCCGGCGGCCGAGGCCCACATCGCCGAGGCCCTGGCCGCCGCCGTGGGGAAGCGGCGCGACTGAGCCCGGGCCTCGTCCCGCCGGCCCCGCTCAGTCCGCCGCCGGCCTGCGGCGGATCTTGCTGCCCAGCCAGACGAGCGGGTCGTACTTGCGGTCCACGACCCGCTCCTTCAGCGGGATCAGGGCGTTGTCGGTGATCCTGATGCCCTCCGGGCAGACCTCCGTGCAGCACTTGGTGATGTTGCAGTAGCCGAGCCCGTGCTCCTCCTGCGCGGTCCGCTTCCTGTCGAGTCCCGCCGCCGGCGCCGCGTCCAGCGGGTGCATGTCGAGTTCGGCGACCCGCATCAGGTAGCGGGGCCCGGCGAAGGCCACCTTGTTCTCCTCGTGGTCCCGCACCACGTGGCAGGTGTCCTGGCACAGGAAGCACTCGATGCACTTGCGGAACTCCTGGGAGCGTTCCACGTCGATCTGCCGCATCCGGTACTCGCCGGGGCCCAGCCCCTCCGGCGGGACGAACGCCGGGACCTCACGCGCCTTCGCGTAGTTGAAGGACACGTCGGTCACCAGGTCCCGTACGACGGGGAAGCCGCGCAGCGGGGCCACGGTGATCGTCTCGTCCCGTTCGAACACCGACATGCGGGTCATGCACATCAGCCGGGGCCGGCCGTTGATCTCGGCGCTGCACGAGCCGCACTTGCCGGCCTTGCAGTTCCAGCGGACCGCGAGGTCGGGTGCCTGCGTGGCCTGGAGGCGGTGGATGATGTCGAGCACCACCTCGCCGTCGTTGACCTCCACCGAGAAGTCCCTCAGGTCTCCGCCGCCCCGCTCGCCGCGCCAGACCCGGAACTTCGCTTCGTAGGCGCTCACTCGTACAGCTCCTCTTCGGCGAGATACTTGACCAGTTCGTCCTTCTCGAAGAGGGCGAGCAGGTCCTGGCGGATGGGTTCGGTGGTCTCGCGCGCCAGGTCGATCTGGCCGCGCACGGGATCGGTGGCGGCGAGGCCGCCGGTCGGATCGGTGAGCCGGCAGACCAGATTGATCCGCCGCCAGGAGCGGTCCATCTCCGGATGGTCCTCGCGGGTGTGCCCGCCCCGGCTCTCGGTGCGCTCCAGCGCGGCCCGCGCCACGCACTCGCTGACCAGCAGCATGTTCCGCAGGTCCAGGGCCAGGTGCCAGCCCGGGTTGAACTGCCGGTGCCCCTCGACCCCGGCGCGCCTGGCGCGTACGCGCAGCTCGGCCAGCTTCTCGAGTGCCTGCTCCATCTCGCCCTGCCGCCGGATGATGCCCACCAGGTCGTTCATGGTCTGCTGGAGCTCCTGGTGCAGGGTGTACGGATTCTCCGGCCGCGTCCCCCCGTCCGGTCCCTCCGCGCTGAAGGGGCGCAGTGCCTCGGCCGCCGCCGTGTCGATCTGCGTGTCGTCGACGACGGGCCTCGCGGGCAGGGACGCCGCGTGCGCGGCGGCGTGCAGGCCCGCCCTGCGGCCGAAGACCAGCAGGTCGGACAGGGAGTTGCCGCCGAGCCGGTTTGAGCCGTGCATGCCGCCGGCCACCTCGCCCGCCGCGAACAGCCCCGGTACTCCGCGGGCGGCGGCCGTGTCGGAGTCGACGGCGACGCCGCCCATCACGTAGTGGCAGGTCGGTCCGACCTCCATGGGCTCCGCCGTGATGTCGACGTCCGCCAGCTCCTTGAACTGGTGGTACATCGAGGGCAGCCTCCGCTTGATGGCCTCGGCGGGCATCCGCGTCGACACGTCCAGGAACACACCGCCGTGCGGCGAGCCGCGGCCGGCCTTGACCTCGGCGTTGATGGCACGGGCCACCTCGTCACGGGGCAGCAGCTCGGGCGGCCGCCGGTGATTGTCAGGATCGTCGTACCACCCGTCGGCCTCCTGCTCCGACTGGGCGTACTTCTCCTTGAAGACGTCCGGGATGTAGTCGAACATGAACCGTCTGCCGTCGGAATTGCGCAGCACACCGCCGTCGCCGCGCACCGACTCGGTGACGAGGATGCCCTTCACGGACGGCGGCCAGACCATGCCCGTCGGGTGGAACTGCACGAACTCCATGTTGAGCAGCGGCGCCCCGGCCAGCAGTGCCAGCGCGTGCCCGTCGCCGGTGTACTCCCAGGAGTTCGAGGTCACCTTGAAGGACTTGCCGATGCCACCCGTGGCGATGACGACGGACGGGGCCTCGATCACGAAGAAGCGGCCCGACTCGCGCTCGTAGCAGAACACCCCGGAGACCCGGTCGCCGTCCTTCAGCACGCGGGTGACGGTGCACTCCTGGAAGACCTTCAGCCGCGCCTCGTAGTCGCCGTACTCCTTGAAGTCCTCCTGCTGGAGCGCGACGGTCTTCTGCTGGAGCGTTCGGATCAGCTCCAGGCCGGTGCGGTCGCCGACATGGGCCAGGCGGGGGTACTCGTGCCCGCCGAAGTTGCGCTGCGAGATCCGCCCGTCCGGCGTGCGGTCGAAGAGGGCGCCCCAGGTCTCCAGCTCCCAGACCCGGTCCGGGGCCTCGCGCGCGTGCAGTTCGGCCATCCGCCACTGGTTGAGGAACTTCCCGCCGCGCATGGTGTCGCGGAAGTGGACCTGCCAGTCGTCGCCCTCGTTGACATTGGCCATGGCGGCGGCGATGCCGCCCTCCGCCATCACCGTGTGCGCCTTGCCGAAGAGGGACTTGCAGATCACGGCGGTACGGGCACCCCGCTCACGGGCCTCGACGGCGGCGCGGAGTCCCGCCCCGCCCGCGCCGACCACCACGACGTCCCACTGCTGTCGTTCCAACTCGGTCACTTAAAACAACCTCGGATCGTCGAAGGCACCGGTGGCGAGGAGCCAGACGTAGAAGTCGGCCAGCGCGACGCTGAACAGGGAGGCCCAGGCGAGCTGCATGTGCCGGGCGTTGAGCCTGCCGACCCAGCTCCACAGCCGGTAGCGCACGGGGTGCCCGGAGAAGTGCTTCAGCCGGCCGCCGACGATGTGCCGGCAGGAGTGGCAGGACAGGGTGTAGGCCCAGATCAGCACGATGTTGACGAGGAAGACCAGTGTGCCGAGGCCCATGTGGCCCCATGCGTAGGTCTCGTCCCTGAAGGCCAGCACGGTGTCGTACGTCAGGATCCCGGCGACCGGCAGTGCCGCGTAGAAGAAGTAGCGGTGGATGTTCTGCAGGATGAGCGGGAAGCGGGTCTCGCCGGTGTACTTCCTGTGCGGTTCGGCGACCGCGCAGGCCGGCGGCGAGGCCCAGAAGCCCCGGTAGTAGGCCTTGCGGTAGTAGTAGCAGGTCAGCCGGAAGCCGAGCGGGAAGACCAGGATCAGCAGGGCGGGGGACAGGCCCCACCAGCTTCCGAACAGCTCCCAGTTCGGGCCCGCGCGCATCGGCTCGCAGTTCTCCGCCAGGCAGGGGGAGTAGAAGGGCGAGACGTACGGGGCCGCGTAGTAGTCGGTGTTCGCGAACGCACGCCAGGTCGAGTAGACGACGAAGGCGAGCAGCCCGGCAGCGGTCGCCGCGGGCGCCAGCCACCAGCGGTCGGTCCGCAGGTGCGCGGCCGCGATACGGGCCCGCGAGCCCTCGCGCACGCCGCCGGGGCTGAGAGGGGGTGGTTCGGTACCGGTTGCCAACGAAGACTCCACTCGGGATCTCGGACCGGACACGTACCGGTCAGGGGTGCCGGGTCAGGGCGCGTGCCGGTCCCGGGCCCCGAGACCTTCGTCGTCCGAGTCCGTCCACAGCGCGCTGTTGTACGGCGTGTCGGGGATGGTGACCAGGTCGGAGGGGTGCTGCTCGGGCCTGCCCGTCGTGGTCGCCGCCGCGGCGCGCAGCAGGGAGAGGCTTTCCCGCAGGTGCTCGGTGTCCGTGCGGACCCGGCGTACGTCCAGTCCCGTGCTGCCGAGCCGCTGCTCCACCCGGCCCACCGAACGGACCAGGTCGTCCAGGCAGCGCTGCGCCGCCGTCAGATCGTCCTGCAGTGACATGACGTGCCTCACTTCCGCGGTTGCGGTGGCAATGTTCATGCGCCTGCGAGTGTCGCGCGTCACAGTCCCGTTGTGAAGCCGTGTGCGCCGATTGGCGGCAGCGGCCGCCACCGGTGCGCCCCCTCTTCGCGCCGGTGCGCGGAGGACACGGGTGGTGCGGGGCCGGGTGCGCTCTCGCGCCGGTTGCGCCGCGCGGGTGGTGTTGGCAGGGCCGGGCGCCGTGTCGGTCGCGCGGACGGGGACCGTTCACCTTCAGTGGAGTGGTCAATACATGCGATCAGCTCCAAATATCAATAAATAGGAAATTCCCGGCATCCGGCGCGCTGCGGCGGAGGGCGGCCGGGCAAGTCCGGAGGTACCAGCCATGGCACAGGCTTCCAGCAGGCTCCGCAGCCTCGCGCTGTTCACCGCAGGTGCGCTGCTGCCTCTGCCCGTCCTCGCGGGGTGCAGTTCGGACGCCGACGAGTCCGCTGCCAGGGCCGTACCGCAGGACATCGCCCCGCTGGACCGGGGCAAGGTCGCCGACGGCGGAACCCTCGACTGGGCGGTCGACACGATGCCGGAGACCCTCAACGCCTTCCAGGCCGACGCCGACGCCGCGACGGCCCGGATCACCGGCGCGGTGCTCCCCTCCCTCTTCCCTCTCGACGCACGCGGCCGCCCCGGGCTCAACCCGGACTACCTGGAATCCGCCGAGGTCGTCGAGCGCGAACCGCGGCAGGTCGTCCTCTACAAGCTCAGCCAGCAGGCCGTGTGGAGCGACGGCCGGGAGATCGGCGCCCAGGACTTCGCAGCCCAGTGGCGGGCGCTCAGCGGCAAGGACAACGCCTACTGGACCGCGCGCAACGCCGGCTACGAGCGCATCCAGAAGGTCGAGCGCGGCGCGAACGACCTCGAGGTGAAGGTGACCTTCGCCCGCCCCTACGCCGACTGGAAGTCGCTGTTCACACCGCTGTACCCGAAGGAGGTCATGGGCGGCCCCGACGCCTTCAACGACGGGGCGCGTGCCGCGCTGAAGGTGACGGCCGGCCCCTACCTGCTCCAGGAACTCGACCGCGAGGGCGGCACCGCCACCCTCGTGCCCAATCCGCGCTGGTGGGGCGACCGGCCCCGGCTGGAGAAGCTGGTGTTCCGGGCCGTGCCGCGCGAGAAGCGAGCCGCGGAGCTGGCCGCCGGCCGGCTGGACCTGGCCGAGATCGACCCGGCCACCGCCCGCAGGGTCGTCCAGGCGCACGGGCCCGCCGCGGGGATCAAAAAGGGCGCGCCGGGAGCACCGGGCGCACCGGCCGCCCCCGGTGAGGCCCTCGGCCTCGGGCCTGCCGCAGGCACCACCGCCGCCGCGGCCTCCGCCCTGCGCTCCTGGGCGGTCGCGCACGGGTCCGACGCCCGGAAGGCGCTCGAGGAGAAGGAGGCCCGCGCCGCGGCCGCCGTGCGCGCCGCCGAGCGGAACGCCCTGCGCGGCTACGACGTGCGCAAGTCCCTCGAACCCGCCTACACCCAGCTCGCCCTCAACGGCAGCTCGGGACCGCTCGCCGACGAGCGGGTACGCCGGGCGGTGGCCCGGGCCATCGACCGCCACGCGCTCGCCGAGGCCGTGCTCGGCCCCCTCGGCATGCCCACCGCCCCGCTCGGCAGCCACCTGGCGATGGCCGGGCAGGCGGCCTACGCGGACAGCAGCGGTGCCCTCGGCAAGCAGGACGTCAAGGAGGCCCAGGCGCTGCTCGCCGACGCGGGCTGGGAGAGGAGCGGCCCGCTGGACGAGCGGAAGGAGCGGGACGAGCGGAACAAGGCCGCCGAGGAGAGGAACGCGAAGAACCCGAAGGGGGACAAGGAGGGGAAGGGGGAGAAGGAACGCCCCAACCAGAAGG
>NZ_JAAAXQ010000530.1 GCF_009916105.1 Streptomyces sp. GC420
CCCCCACACGGTGCTGCGCGCGTCACCCCCCACCGGCGAATCCGAGGAGACCCATGTTCAGGCTCACCCGTGTCAAGAAGGCCGCCGCCGCGGCCGCCACCGTCGTGGCCACCGCCGCCGCCCTGCTGGTCGGCGTCGCTCCCGCGGCGGGTGCCGCCACCGCGCCCATCGTGGGCGGTACGACCACGACCACGACGGCGTACCCGTACGTCATGCAGATCACCGACACCTCGTCGTACCAGTTCTGCGGCGGCACGCTCGTGTCCCCGACCAAGGTCGTCACCGCGGCCCACTGCATGACCGGCGAGACCACCAGCAGCATCCGCGTGGTGGGCGGCCGCACCTACCGCAACGGCACCAACGGCACGGTCAGCAACGTCAGCAAGATCTGGGTTCACCCGAACTACTCCAGTTCCACCATGAGCAACGACGTCGCCGTGCTCACCCTGTCCACGTCGATGCCGTACACGCCCATCGGCTACGTCGCCTCGACGGACACCGGCTACTACGCGGCCGGCACCACGGCGCGCATCCTGGGCTGGGGCACCACCAGCTCCGGCGGCTCCTCCTCCAACCAGCTGCGCACCGCCACCGTCCCGATGGTGTCGACCTCCGGCTGCACCTCCGCGTACGGCTCGGAGTTCATCTCGTCCACCATGGTGTGCGCGGGCTACTCGTCGGGTGGCGTGGACACCTGCCAGGGTGACAGCGGCGGCCCGCTCGTCATCAACGGCAAGCTCGCCGGCATCACCTCCTGGGGCTACGGCTGCGCCGACGCCGACTACCCCGGCATCTACACCAAGCTGACCACCTTCTCGTCGCTGGTCACCACGCAGATCAACTCCTGACCGGCAGACCGGACTCCCGGCCCGCGAGGGCCGGGGCAGCGCCAGGGGGCGCCTCGGGCAGGCCTTGAGCCGCCCGCGGCGCCCCCGTTCAATTGCGGACGGGTGTGACGGAATGTGCCCCACGTGTTGCCGTGCGCGTGGTTCACGGCGTGTAATCGGGTCCGTGTCGGGTGACATGACGGAAATTCGAGCGGCACTGCTGCGGCTGCGCCGCGACAGCGGGATGCCGGTGGTGTTCGGCGGGACGCTCTCGGGCACACAGCGATTGCGCATCGGCGAGCTGCACGGCACGGCGACGGCAGCCCTTCGCGGTCTCGACGTCGTCTCGGGCACCGGCCTGGGCGGCAAGTGCGTGGCCCTGTCACGGCCGTGCGCGGTCACGGACTACCCCTCCTCGCGCCACATCAGCCACGAGTACGACCGGGCCGTCGCCGCCGAGCAGCTGCGCTCGGTACTCGCGGTGCCGATCGTCGTGCACCGCAGGGTTCGCGGGGTCATCTACGGCGCGCTGCGCGAGGCGCTGCCACTGGGTGACCGCACGCTGAGCGCGGCGGTGACGGCGGCCCGGGAGGCGGAACAGGCCCTCGCGGTGCGTGACGAGGCGCGGCATCTGCTGTCCCAGACCAGGGCCGCCGGCGCTCCCGGTGACACGGCGGCGTGGGAGGAGATCCGGGAGGCGCACGGCGAACTGCGCACCCTGGCCTCCCGGGTCCTCGACCCCGGACTGCGGTCGGAACTGCTCGCCGTGTGCGACAGGCTGGCGGGCGCGGCGGCCGGGCCGCCGGAGAGCGGGCGGGGTCCGGTCTCCCTGGCCCCGCGGGAGGTGGACGTGCTGACGTGCGTCGCGGGCGGTGCGACCAACGCGGCGGTGGCGGACCGGCTGGGGCTGCGCGCCGAGACGGTCAAGGGTTACCTGCGCTCGGCGATGCGGAAGCTCGGGGCGCACACCCGGCTGGAGGCGGTGGTGGCGGCCCGCCGTCTTGGGCTGCTTCCCTGACTGAGTCCGCCGTTCAGCGACGAGCCGGCGCACGGGAGCGTCGCCCGGGAGCCGGGTACGCCGAGCCCGTACGGGAACCCCGCACGGGAGCGGGGGGCCGGAAGGCCGTACACGGGCCCACGAGCCCTTACGGGACCCCCGCCCGGAACCGCGTGCGGGATCAGCCGGCGTCGTAGCCCCACATCCTGGCGATCTCGGTGAGCCTGGACGGCAGACCGGTGCAGGAGCCGTCGGTCCTGGCAGCCTGGATGCGGCCGGACTTGATGGTGCTGCTCCAGTCCCCGATGAAGGGGCGGAAGCCGCCGTGGTCGTGCTGACCGTAGTCGAGCATCCCGGGCTCCCAGGTGACGCCGAGGTAGTCGCAGACCTCCCGGGTGACCCGCTCGGGTTCGGCCGTGAGCCGCTCGTAGGTGAGGGTGTAACCGTCGAGGTGCTGCCTGGCCTCCTCCAGTCGCTCCGCGTACTCCAGCACCTCGGCGTGGATCTGCGCCGGATCGGGGTCCCTGCGGCGGTTGACGAGGGAGGTGACGACGGCGCCGGGGTGGCGCAGCAGGAACAGGTGGCGCGCGTTCGGCCAGCAGCGTTCCAGACGGGGCCAGACGAGGGTGTTGGGCGGGGTCTTGTCGACGATGATGTCCTTCCCGCTGCGCCGCAGTTCGAGATCGAGGACCCGGTCCCACAGCAGGTGTTCCAGTTCCTGCCGGTCGAGCCGCAGTTCGCGCATGGCGTCGGCGGTGAACTCCCGGTCCAGGCGGACGTGCAGGGTGCGCAGATGCATCTCGTGCGGGGCACGGATCCGCGAGTGGCTGTTGAGGATCACCCGCAGCAGGGTCGATCCGGAACGCACCGACGACAGTACGAAGACCGGGGACTCGACGAGCCGGGGTGCGCGGGGCGCGACGTACCTGGGACTGGCCGGGCCCTCCCCGGAGCCACGGGGAGCGGGGATCCGGCCGCCGGACGTGCCGCCCGCCGCCGCACGCAGCGGGGGGCGCAGCGCCTGCGCCATCAGCCGTCCCCGCCGCCTGAGCCCTTTGCCGATGGCGTTGATCCGAATCGCTTCTCGCACGTCGAGACACCTCTCCTGAGCCGTTGGTCGTCCGGGGTCCTGCGGGGGGAGGCCGACAGTCCAGGGGGCCGGGGCGAACTCAAGGTGTCCGGGAGGCGACCGGCACGTGCGCGGCGAAGGTGTGCGTTCCGTTTCCGGCCGCCCTGCCTGCACGGATGAGCCAGGCTGAATTTTCCGTGTGAAACCGCCCTCTGACTTCGAAAGGGTCCCATCGGGTCCAGGATGATCCACGTCCTGGCACCGCACCGCACCGCGCCCGCGGTGGCGACGCGGAATGCGCGCACGGCCCCGCGTGCCACGTCCGGTTACGCCACCGCGGTGCCCGCCTCCCCTCCGGCAGCGGAGTTTCTTCCCTTCGACGGCGCCTGCCGCCGACCTCGTCCGGCCGGCGGCGGGTGAGGCGGTCAGGCGCGTCCGCTTCGGCTATCCTGAAGCGGAGCATTGTTCCGATTAAGATGCGGAACAGCGTTCCGCTTTGTCAGCGGCCATCGGAAGGAGAGCGTCGTGGCCACCCCAGACCGCTCCGGGGAGGCGCCGGCCCGAAGCAGGCGGGCCGACGCGCTGCGCAACCAGCAGACGCTGCTCGCCGCCGCCGCCGCGGTGTTCGTCACCTCCGGCGTCGATGCGCCCATCCGCGAGATCGCGGCCAGAGCGGGCGTCGGGATAGGCACGATCTACCGCCATTTCCCCACCCGGGCGGATCTCGTCGTCGCCGTCTACCGCCACCAGGTCGAGGCATGCGCCGAAGCCGGCCCGAGCCTGCTGGCCGTCGCCGGCTCTCCGCTCGCAGCACTCCGGCAGTGGGTCGACCTCTTCGTCGATTTCCTGGTCACGAAGCACGGCCTCGCCAACGCACTGCGATCGGACACCAGCGGCTTCGACGCGCTGCACGCCTACTTCCTCGACCGCTTGGTACCCGTCTGCGAGCAGTTGCTCGACGCCGCGGTCGACGCGGGCGAGATCAGGCCCGGTACGCACGCCTACGAACTGATGCGCGGCATCGGCAACCTCTGCGTCGGAGACGACAGCGACCCCCGCTACGACCCCCGCCGATTGGTCGGAATGCTGCTTCAGGGACTACAGCGACCGCAGTCGTCCTGACCGACGCGAGGGCCGGCTCAGCGCTCAGCGCTCACGTTCAGTGCCCACCCTCAGCGCTCACGTTCAGTGCCCACCCTCAGCGCTCACGTTC
>NZ_JAAAXQ010000531.1 GCF_009916105.1 Streptomyces sp. GC420
GGTGGGGATGAGGGCAGGCGCCGGCGCGGGGGTCGGATCCGTCCCACAGCGCGAGGCTGATCCGCTGTCCGGCGTCGGCCCAGGCCGGCGGGGTCCGCACCACGAGGTGCACCGGGCTCGATCCGTCGCGCCCCGCGGCTTCGTACCGGGCCAGGGAGATGGTCAGGCCCGGGCGCAGCAGCCCGTCGGGAGCGATCCTCGGCATGTGCCAGCGCAGCAGGTCGGGAGCCAGGTGGCGCAGATCGGCCCGGACCCGGGCCGCGAGTTCCCGGCCATGGGTACGCGCCGTGGAACGCGGACTGAGATCGACATCGATGCCTGCGGCGGCGCACGCCCCCGCCCAGTCCCCGGCGCGACGGCGGGCGGTCGCAGTCTCGATCATGGAGGGCGGCACGGCGAACTCGCGCACGCGCGGCCAGAAGGAAGGGAGGGAGTCCCGGGAATCCTCGTTCGCGGTCCGAGTGAGCATCAGCACTCACCTTGCGCGGACGGGGCCCCCAATCTGTGAACAGAGTGAGTCGTCATCGCGGCGAGCATAACGCTCCTGATCACGATCTGCCAGGTGTCTCCGCCCCGCCGCCACCGGGCACCCGGCGGCGGCGGAAGAAGGCGCAGGACCGGCCCCGCGCGGGATAACCGGCAGGCGCTGCAGGCCACTTGAGCGCACGGTGGCTACGACGTCCGGCCACGGCGGGGGCCGCCCAGGGCGTATTCCGAGTCGCCGGGACACCGCCTCAACGGATCGGCCGTCCACCGTGTGAGCGCGCGGAACACGCGGACCCGGCCGGCGGGCTCCCGGCGCCCGCGAACCCGGGACCAGGCCCACCCTCTCTCGATTGCCCCGCCCGGGCCACGGAAACCGTTCGCCGGACAAGGCGGCGCTCTGCTTGGCTCGCCCCATGAGCGATCTTCACATCCGCTGCGCCACTCTCTCGGACATCGACGCCGTACTGCGGTTCTGGCGCGAAGCCGCGGAAGGAACGAGCATCAGCGACGATCCCGACGGAGTGACCCGGCTCATCACACGCGACCCCGGGGCCCTGCTCCTCGCGGAGCGCGACGGGGTCCTCACGGGGACCGTGATAGCCGGCTTCGACGGATGGCGATGCTCCGCCTACCGGCTCGCCGTACACCCCGGCCACCGCCGGCAAGGCATCGCCACCGCCCTCTTGGAGGCCGCCGAGCAGCACTTCGTCGCCCTCGGCGGGCGACGCGTCGACGCCATGGTCCTGGAAGCCAACGAACAGGCACACCACACATGGGCCGCGGCCGGATACCACCGCGAGGACCACTGGCGGCGCTGGGTGAAGCCGCTGTAGGCGCGGGCGGCTCGCTCCCGGGCCGGGCGGCGCACCCGGGGTGCACGCGACCGCGCTCCCGGGCGAGCGGGCAGCGCACTCGGACGAACTGCGCTCCGGGACGAACGCGCGACGGCAGGCGCCGCCGTCCGAGCTCTGGACGGCCGTGCGGTGCACCCAGACCCACCACGGCACGCGGCACTTTGCCGGTCCTTTACCATGTACGGGCACACGCATCCGTGTGCCCGTACCAGAAAGGTGTGTGAGTGTCCGCCCATGGGCGAGCCTCCCAGTAGCGGTTCCCGCCGCAGCCGACATCGCGCGTTCCCCCGAGCCCTGTCCGACCATGGGACGGAGGTGAACCGATGACCGAGCTGCTTCTCCTCCTCGTGGCGCTGCTGCTCTGCCTGGCCTGCGGCGCGTTCGTCGCGGCGGAATTCTCGCTCACCACCGTCGAGCGCGGCCGGCTGGAGCGGGCCGTCGAGAACGGCGAGCGCGGCGCCCTCAGTGCCCTCAAGGCGGTCCGCGGGCTCACCTTCCAGCTCTCCGGCGCACAGCTCGGCATCACGGTCACCAACCTGGTGGTCGGCATGCTCGCCGAGCCGTCCATCGCCAAGATGCTCTCGGGCCCCCTGGGGGACCTCGGGCTGTCCGAGTCCGCGTCGTCGTCCGTGGCGCTGGTGATCGGCACGGCCCTGTCCACGGTGGTGCTGATGGTCGTCGGCGAGCTGGTGCCCAAGAACTGGGCGATCTCCTCGCCGCTGGCCGTCGCCAAGCGTGTCGCCCCGGCGCAGCGCGTCTTCAGCGCGGCGTTCCGCCCCTTCATCACCCATCTGAACAACACCGCAAACCGGCTGGTGCGGCGGCTGGGCGTCGAGCCCGCCGAGGAGCTGGCGTCCGCGCGCGGCCCGCGCGAGCTGGCCGCGCTGGCGCGGCACTCCGCGAAGGAGGGGGCGCTGGAGCGGGACACCGCCGAGCTGTTCGTCCGCACGCTCAATCTCGCGGACCTGACCGCGGAGAACGTGATGACCCCGCGGGTGCAGGTCACAGCCCTCGAGGTGCAGGCCACGGCGGAGGATGTCGCCAACGCCACCCGCGCCACCGGTCTGTCCCGTTTCCCCGTCTACCGGGGCACCCTTGACTCGGTCGTCGGCATCGTCCACATCAAGGACGTTCTGGCGGTGCCCGCCGGCCAGCGGCGCCGCCGCCCCGTCTCCGAACTGCTGCGCGAACCGCTGCTGGTGCCCGAGTCACTGACCGTGGACCGGCTGCTGGACCGGCTGTCCGGGAAGCGGACGATGGCCGTCGTCATCGACGAGTACGGCGGTACGGCGGGCGTGGCCACGCTGGAGGACATCGTCGAGGAGGTCGTCGGCGAGGTGCGCGACGAGCACGATCCGCACGAGACGCCCGACCTGGACACGGCCGGCACGGACCAGGACGGCCGGCAGCTGTATTCGGCCGACGGCGCGGCCCGCACCGACCAGTTGGAGGAGATCGGGCTGCGGGTACCGGAAGGCCCGTACGAGACCCTCGCCGGGCTCGTGGCCACCGAGCTGGGGCGCATTCCCGAGGTCGGTGACGCGCTGGAGCTGGGCGGCTGGCGGCTCGACGTGGTCGACGCACGCGGGCGCCGCGCGGCGCGCGTCCTGCTCCACGCGCCCGTCGGCGGCCCGGACCGGCACGGGGAGGTGGACCGGTGACCACCGTCCAACTCCTGATCGCACTGCTCACACTGATCGTGAACGCCTTCTTCGTCGGCGCCGAGTTCGCGCTGATCTCGGTGCGGCGCAGTCAGATCGAGCCGCACGCCGAGGCCGGCGACCGGCGGGCACGCGGCGTCCTGTGGGGACTGGAGCACGTGTCGGCGCTGATGGCGGCGGCGCAGCTGGGCATCACGCTGTGCACCCTGGTGCTCGGTGTGGTCTTCGAACCCGCCATCGAGCATCTCCTGGAGCCTCTGTTCGACGCGGTGGGCATGCCGCACGGTCTGATCGCGCCGGTCTCCTTCGCGATCGCGCTCGCCGCCGCCACATATCTGCACATGCTGTTCGGCGAGATGGTGCCGAAGAACGTCGCTCTCGCGGAGCCGGTACGCAGCGCGCTGCTGCTGGGTCCTCCGCTGGTGGCGGTGACCCGGGCGCTGCGGCCGGTGATCTTCGCGATCAACGCCTTCGCCAATGTGCTGCTCAAGCTGCTGCGGGTGGAGACGAAGGACGAGGTGGCCGCGGCGTTCTCCACCGCGGAGCTCGCCCGGCTGGTCAAGGACTCCAGCGAGGCCGGTCTCCTCGACGACCGGGCCCGGGAGCGGCTGCACGACGCGCTGGAGCTGGGTACCCGGCCGGTCCGGGACGTGGTCCTGCCGCTGGAGCGCGTCGTGCGCACCAGGATCGGGGTGACCCCGGAGGAACTGGAGGCGCTGTCCGCGACCTCGGGCTTCTCCCGTTTCCCGGTCGTCGACGACAACGGCGGCATCGTCGGCTACCTGCACGTGAAGGACGCACTCGACGCGGACCCGAGGGATGTGCCCTTCCCGGTGTCGGCGATGCGCCCGATCGCGCGGGTACGGGCGTCGACGCCGATGGACGACGTGCTGACGGCGATGCGGCGCAGCCGCACGCACCTGGCGGCCGTCCTGGACGAGGACGGCAGGCTGGCGGGGCTGGTCACCATGGAGGACGTCCTGCGCGAACTCGTCGGCCCCCCGGCCGCCTGACCACGACCTCCGGCCCCCGCCTCGGTCTCCCCCGGCCGGGGGCACCTCCCCCTGTTCCCTGTCTCTTATAA
>NZ_JAAAXQ010000532.1 GCF_009916105.1 Streptomyces sp. GC420
GGCGGGGGCGGTGATGCGTACCCGGTCGGCCCGGTGGCGCTCGATGTTGAGGACGGCCAGCTGCCAGCCGTCCACGTGGATGCGGTCGGTCAGGGCCGGGATGCGCTCCAGGCGGGTCGCGAGCAGGCCCGCCAGGGTCTCGTACGGGCCCTGGGGGGCCGCGAAGCCGATCTCCTCGAGCTCGTCCAGTCGGACGCTGCCGTCGGCCTCCCACACAGGCCGGCCGTCCGCGGCCGGTGAGACGGGCATCAGGTCGGGCTGCTGGTGGGGGTCGTGTTCGTCGCGGACCTCGCCGACGACCTCTTCGACGATGTCCTCGACCGTGGCGACGCCCGCGGTGCCGCCGTACTCGTCGATGATCACGGCCATGGTGCGGGACTCGCGCAGGCGGCGCAGGAGGGTGTCGACCGGCAGCGAGTGGGGTACCAGCAGCGGCTTGGTGGCCAGCTCGGTGACTCCTGTGACAGCCCGCTTGTCCTCCTCCAGGGCGAGGACGTCGCGGATGTGGACGGTTTCGATGACCTCGTCCAGGCTGTCGCGGTAGACGGGGAAGCGGGACAGGCCGGTGGCCAATGTGAGGTTCGCGGCGTCCGCGGCGGTGGCGTGGGCCTGAAGGGCCTTCACGTCCACGCGCGGGGTCATGACGTTCTCGGCGGTCAGCTCGCTCAGGTGCAGGGTGCGCACGAACAGCTCGGCCGAGTCCGCCTCGATCGCTCCCTCGCGGGCGGAGTGCTGGGCCAGTGCGACCAGCTCCTGCGGGGTGCGGGCGGAGGCAAGTTCTTCCTGGGGTTGCAGGCCGAAGCGGTGCACCAGACGGTTCGCGGTGTTGTTCAGGTGCCGGATCAGCGGGGCGAACGCGGCGGTGAAGCCGCGCTGCGGCCACAGCGGAGGCGGCCTCGCGCGAGGCCGAAGCCCCGCGCATCATCCGGGCCGCGCCCGGTGGCGCCACCGGGCGCCCCGTGGATCAGCTGGGCAACGACACGCCGCGAACCTGACCGGCCCCGGGACCACGTGCGCCCCGAACGGCGCAGTGGCCGGCTGGTGCCGGCGGCCGTGCCGGCGGCAGGGGGCGTAGAGGTTCCGTTCGAGGTGCCGGACCCGACCCCGTGCCGTGCCGAGCACGGCTGACGCCGTTTCGGGACGGAGATCACAGCTCGTCGAGGTCACGCGGGGCGGTGCGACTGAGTACCGTGAGTGGGTGCCGAAGAACAGAAACACGTTCTCGTCAGTGGGCGCCTGGAGGCGCCGGCTGGTGACCCGCGCCGTGCACAGGGGATGGCGGCTGGTCCAGGAGGCCGGAGCGGTCACCGCGCAGCGGCCCGGCCGGATGCGGTTCGGCCGGATCGGCCACGGCACGCGGCTGGCCTTCCCGCAGGGCACGGTCTTCGGCGAGCCGTGGATCCACCTCGGTGACCACTGCATCATCGGGGAGCAGGTCACGCTGACCGCCGGGCTGATGCCCGACCTCGACCTGGGCCCGGACCCGATCCTGGTGCTCGGTGACGGGGTGGTGCTGGGCCGCGGCAGCCATGTCATAGCCGACACCACGGTGACCATAGGCTCCGACACCTACTGCGGTCCGTACGTGTACATCACGTCGACCAACCACAGCTACGACGATCCGCGTCAGCCGGTCGGCAAGCAGTGGCCGAGAATGGAGCCGGTGGAGATCGGGCCGGGCTGCTGGCTGGGTACGGGCGCCGTGGTCCTTCCGGGAGCGCGGCTGGGCCGGAACGTGGTGGTGGCCGCGGGCGCCGTCGTACGGGGCGAGGTCCCCGACCACTCGGTGGTGGCGGGCGCGCCCGCGCGGGTGGTGCGCAGCTGGGACCCGGAACTGGGCTGGCAGCCGCCGCTGCGCACCCCGCCGCCGGTGCCGATCCCTGCGGACATGACCCCGCAGCAGCTCAACGCCCTGGCGGAACTCGACGAGGAGGCGGTCCGGGGCCTGGAGTCCCTCGACGCCGCCGCCCCGTCCGGCTCCTCCGCGCCCGAGGACCGGGACGCCGGTGTGGCTGTCTCCGAAGGAGGCCGTGCCTCGTAGCGTTCCCCCGTTGCCGGGCCGGGGTACTCGGCCCGGCAACGGGGAACGTGAAGCGCTGGCGCGCCGAACGCCTCACCCTCGGCGCCCTCGCCGCCGGCGCGGGCGTCAGCCGCGGCATGCTGATCGAGCAGGCCAGGACCAGCCGTTCCTCATCAGTGGGCGGGAGAGAGTCCGCGCACTGGTCGTCCGCTTTCGCGACCCGGGCGGCGACACGGATCGTGTCCGTGGTCCGAGCCGGGTGGGCGGATTCCCTCACGACCCGGCCGTGTGAATGGGGCCGGAGGTGACGGGGAGGTCCTGAACCGTCTCCCTGGTGGAGCAGGGGCCCCGCACTCCCCCGGCCACCGCCGGGGGTGCCCCCGGGCACCGCACCCGGCGTCCAGAGCGCACGTTCACGCCACCCCGATCGGTCCACAACGCCGCAAGCCTGCGAGCCGGCCATCACGCGATCGAGCTAATTCGACCTCGTTCACCCTCCTTGGCAGGCAGTTGCCAACCCCCAGCCTCGGCACCGTCGTGAAGGTCTGCGACGCCCTCGGCGTCAGCATCGCCTCCGTCCTCGACTACGAACAGGGCCCCAGGGTCCGCGTGGTGGCGGCCGAGCAGGCCGTGCGGCTGTGGCACACCGACGCCGGCAGCCACAGCCTGCTGCTCGCCGGGACCGACGCCAACGGCCCGCTGGGACTGTGGAAGTGGCACCTGGAGCCCGGCGAGGGCAGCGGCTCCGACCCGCACCCGCCGGGCACCTTCGAGCTCATCCACGTCACGGCCGGCACCCTCACCCTCGTGGTCGACGGCACCGAACACCTCGTGCCCGCGGGCGCCTCCGCCTCCTTCGAGGCGAACACCCCCCACAGCTACCGCAACAAGGGCACGGAAGCGCTGGAGACGACCATGGCGGTCTCCGTGCCGCCCGCACGCTGAGACAGTCCCTCCGCCACACGCCCGCTTTGTTAGCGTGCGGGCATGCGCGCACCCATCGGAAACTTCGACAACGCCCGGCCCGCTCCCGAATGCCTCGACGAGCTCACCGCGCCCGTCGCCGAGGCGGTGCGCGCGTGGCGGGGCGCCGTCCCCGCCGGACAGCTGATCTACGTCGACACCGAACCCGACTGGGCCGACACCGCCACCTTCGTCGAGCACTACGGCGCGGAACTCCTCGACGAGTCCGCCAACTGCGTCGTCGTCGCGGCCAAGCGCGGCGGCGAGACCACACTCGCCGCCTGCGTGGTCCTGTCCAACACCCGCGTGGACGTCAACGGCGTGGTCCGCAGACACCTGGGCGCCCGCAAGGCGTCGTTCGCGGCCATGGACACCGCGGTCGGTGAGACCGGCATGGAGTACGGCGGCATCACCCCCGTCGGGCTGCCGGCCCAGTGGCCCGTGCTGGTGGACGCGGCCGTCGCCGACCTGCCGTACGTGCTGGTCGGCAGCGGCCGCCGGCGCGGCAAGCTCCTCGTGCCCGGCAAGGCACTCGCCGAACTGCCGGGCGCGACCGTCCTGGACGGACTCGGCGTACCCGCCGCCTGACCCTCACCCACCGGCCCCCGCGGGCATGTGCTCCACCGTGAGCGGCCCGAAGCCGATCCGGGTCAGCGCGCCGTCGTCCGCCCACCGCACCCGCAGAACTCCCGAGTCCGCGTCCACCGTCACCTCACCGACCGCGTCGGCGAGGGGCGCGGGCCCGGGCTCGGCCGTGAGCGTCGCCAGCGCGGCGTACACCGCCGTGCCCTCCGCGTCCGCCGACAGGCGGGGCACGCGCACCCACCGCGCGAACGCGGTGCCCTCCGGCGCGCGCACCTCGTCCCGGCCCGTCCAGCCGTGCAGGCCGTGCAGCGCCGACAGCGGCGGCTCACCCGGTCCCGTCGCCCAGCCCGTCTGCTCGACCCGCGCGCCGGGCGGTGCGCCCACCACCCGGTGCGCCCGTAGCTCCAGCCGGCCCCTGACCACGGTGACGCTCTCCACCCGCAGCCCCGGCACCATCGGCGGGCCGGAGGGGAACACCGGCCGGTGCCAGGAC
>NZ_JAAAXQ010000533.1 GCF_009916105.1 Streptomyces sp. GC420
GTCGAGGGTGTGGTCGACGAGTTCGGCCAGTCCCCGGCGGCCGAGGGCGCGCAGGGTGACGGCGATCTTGAGGACGTCGGGTCGTCTGCTGGTGCGCAGCGAGCGGCCGAGGAGGTCGGGGAGGCCGGCGGCGGTGTCGTCCTCGGCGTTGAGGTAGTCGGCGCGGTGGGCGAGGGGTGCGAGCCGGGCGGTGTCGGGTACGGCGAGGAGTCCGGCGGCGACCGGCTGCCAGCCCAGTTTGTGCAGGTCGAGGGTGACGGACTGGGCGCGGTGGAGGCCGGTGAGCAGGTGGCGGTGGCGCGGGCTGAACAGGAGTGCTCCGCCGTAGGCGGCGTCGATGTGGAGTTCCGCGCCGTGCCGTGCGCACAGGTCGGCGATCGGGCCGAGGGGGTCGATGCGGCCGGCGTCGGTGGTGCCCGCGGTCGCGGTGACGAGGAGCGGACGGCCGCGCAGGGCGGTGAGGGCGGCGTCGAGTGCGGCGGTGTCGACGACGCCGCCGGGGGCGGGCACGGTGACGGGGTCGGGCAGGCCGAGCAGCCAGGCGGCGCGGTGGACGGAGTGGTGCGCGGTGGTGCCGGTGACGACCTGGACGGGGCCGTGGTGCTCCCGGGCCAGGAGCAGCGCGAGCTGGTTGGCCTCGGTGCCGCCGGTGGTGACGAGTGCGGCGGGGCGCGGTGCTTGGCCCGGGTCGGCCTGGCCGGGGTCCGGCTGCGGGTAGATCTCGCGGGCGAGGGCCCCGGTGACGGCGGCTTCCAGGGCGGAGGCCGCGGGTGCCTGGTCCCAGGAGTCGAGGGAGGGGTTGAGGGCCGTCGCGGCCAGGTCGGCGGCGGCGGCTACGGCGAGGGGCGGACAGTGCAGGTGGGCTGTGCACAGGGGGTCCGCGGGGTCGGCGGTGCCTTCGGCGAGGGTGCGGACCACGGTGCGCAGGGCTTCTTCGGCGCCGGTGCCTTCGGTGGGCAGCACGGGGCCGATGGCGGCGTGGAGCCGGGCGGTGACGGCCCGGGGCCCGCCGGCGGGCAGCGGGCCGCCGCGGGCGCGGGCTCCCTCGGTGAGGGCGTCGAGGACGGTGGGGAGCAGTGCCCGCAGGGCTGCGGGCCCTGCGGTGCCCCCGGCGAGGGGCGGCGGCGTGCTCATGGGGGTCCTTCGGGCACGGGGTTGCTGGTCGGCCTACCAGAGTGGCGCGCGGCGGCGCGGTTCGCCCGGCCGGCGTCCGAGGTCAACCCGAAAGGGGTATCCCGGGAGCTTTTGCGCGGGGCGCGCGTCCGCGGTCCGCTTTCCGGGGCGGCCACGCCGGCGGTGCTCCTCCTGGGCCCGTGTGGGGCCGCCGGGGGGCGGGACGGCGTCGGGCCGGCTCTGCGAGGAGCCTGCGCGGACGGACGGCTCGGCGCCGTACGACCGCGACCGCGCCGCGAGCCGGGGCCGCGAGCGGGGAACCTGCCTCACCGCCCGTCGGGGAACCCGCCTCACCGCCCGTCGGGGGGCCGCCGTTGCCGGGGGTGGAGGGCGCCCCGCCCATGGGCAGGCCGATGTCCCCGCGTGCGCTTCGGTGTTCGGTCGCCGCCGTACGCGCACACCCCCTGGAATCAGGGATGGGGCGAAGCCTCTGCGGCCCGTACCGTCAGGGTCGTTTCCACCGTCCACCTGGTTGCGGGAGAGGATTCCGTGCGCACCACGCTGGCAGCGCCGGCCGGCACGGCTCTCGTTCGCCCTGGCCACGTGGCCGTCCTGCGCGGCAGGACGGCACTGAGCGCGGCAGGACGGCACTGAGCGCGGCGGGTCGGCGGAAGGCGCGGCCGGCTGCCTGCGGCTTCCGTCGGCCTCGCCCTTCTGAAACGCCACGGCCGATACAAGACAGAGGACTTGTCCGTTGACGCACGATGAACTCGCGACTCGTTCCATGGATGCCAGAGCCGGAGCCTGGGCGCAGTGGGGGGATCTGGACGACGATGTGATCACTCATCTCGTCAGCCCGATGTTCTCGGGTGGCCCGACCTGGCCGAACATTCGCCAGGCGTACCGCGTTGCCCGCCGGGGCGGTGAGCTCCTGGTGGCGAGTGACGGACTGTCGGACCCGTTCGCTCCTCTCGTGATGAGGGAGATGGACGTCGATCCCGAGGAGCCGTCCAACGGTTTCGGGTACGAGTTCTACGCCACGACGGCCGACCCCATCGACCGGATTCCCGGGTCGTGGCTTTTCGACCTCGTCTGGCAGGTGAGTCAACTCGGTGCGCTTCAGGATCTCGGCGGCACGCTGGACAGGCTGACGCTCGTCTCCACCGAGCTCTATGACGTGCGCATTCCCCGGCCGTACACCGATCGCTTCGTCAACGTTCACCGGCGGGTGGGCGTCCTTCTCGGTCTGGCCGGCACCGTCCCCACGCGGATAGCGGGCCCGCTCTCCCCGATCCGCCTTGTCAGCGTCAAGCTGCTGACGCTCCCCGAGTTGGAGTACGCGGTGCGGAACGGATCGGAAGGACGTCGGGAACTGCGCCGCCGTCTCACCGCTCAAGGGAGCCTGCTGACGTCCGGCCTCGACCGCCCCAGCGTCGTGTGACCCGCGACGGCCGGCCCGGGGAGGGGGGACCCCACCGGGCAGGCCGTTGCGCGGTCAGCCGCGGCCGCGCAGCGCGCGTTCGAGGTCGTCGAGTTGGTCGGCGAGGCGGCGGCGCAGCGCCGGGAGGACGTCGGTGTCGCGCAGGAAGTCCCTCCCGGTGGTGAGGTGTTCGCCGTCGACGGCGTAGTGCGGGAACGCGTAGCGGGCGGCGGCCTCCGCGAGGGCGGGCCCGCGGCGGTCGGACATGGCGGCCGCTGCCGGGTAGAACGCGCTGACGTAGTCGCGTACGAGTTCGGTCTGTTCGGGCTGCCAGAAGCCCTGCGCGGTGGCGGTGAAGAGGTAGTTGGACAGGGTGTCGTTCTCGAACATGAGCTGCCAGGCGGCGAGTTTGGCGTCGGCGTCGGGCAGTGCGGCACGGCAGCGCGCGGCGCCTTCCTGTCCTGTGGCGCTGGGGTCGCGTTCGAGTTCGGTCGCGATGTGGTGTTCGGTGGCGTCGCCGAGCACGGAGAGCCGTTCGAGGATGCGCCAGCGCAGTTCGGGGTCGAGGGCGGGGCCGCCGGGCACCACGTCCGAGGTGAGCCATTCGCGGAGCTGGTCGGGCTCGGTGGCGCTGTCGATGAAGACGCGCAGGGCTGCCAGGCGCAGTCCCGGGTGGGAGCCGTCCTCGGTGCGGCGCAGCAGGGCCCGGCAGGTGGCGGTGAGGGTCGCGAGGGCGGCGTGCCGTTCGGGGGCGGGCAGCAGCCGGTCGGCGATCTGGGTGCGGCCGAAGCCGAGTACGGCCTGGACGACGGCGATCTCGGTCTCGCGCGGCAGGTGCGCGCGGGCGACGTCGAGGTAGGCGGCGGGGGTGAGTTCCGCGTCGCGGACCATGTCGCGGGCGGCGTTCCAGACGACGGCGCGGGAGAGGGAGTCGGGCAGTCCGGACAGGGAGCGTTCGACGGTCTGCCAGGAGTCGGGGTCGAGGCGGATCTTGGCGTAGCTGCGGTCCTCGTCGTTGAGGAGGATCAGGTCGGGGCGGCGGTTCTCGCCCGTGACGGTGTGGGTCCGGCCGCCGGGGAAGTCGTGCTCGGCGCGCTCGCGCAGCACGAGGCGTCCGGGCTCGGTGGGGTCGGTGTCGTACAGGCCGATGAGGAGGCGGTGCGGCCTGGTCCCGGTGTGCTGGACGTCGAGTTGCCAGCGGGTGGTGCCGGCGGACCTGGCCTGGGGGGTGAAGGTGTCGATGCCGGTGGTGCGGAGCCATGCCTCGGCCCAGGAGCGGACGTCGCGTCCGGAGGCGGTGGCGAGGGAGTCGACGAAGTCGGCGAGGGTGGCGTTGCCGAAGCGGTGCCGGGCGAAGTGCAGGTTGATGCCGGCGAGGAAGTCCTTCTCGCCGAGCCAGGTGACGAGCTGCCGCAGGGCGGAGGCGCCCTTGGCGTAGGAGATGCCGTCTGGCGGACGTACCCGTAGGCGGAGACGTCGGGGTACAGCCGGTTGTTGGTGTGAAAGGCGAGTTGGACGGGTGTCAGC
>NZ_JAAAXQ010000534.1 GCF_009916105.1 Streptomyces sp. GC420
ACCCGGCACCCGGCGTGCCTCCGAGCGCCCGGGCGACTCCGCCTCCCCCTCCGCGAGCCGGAACTCCGCCTCGCCCAGCGCGTCCGCCTCCACGTCCACGCCCGGCGCCGGCCAGGGCACCGCGACGGCGGGGGCGGGCGCCGGACAGCCCAGCCAGACGCAGGGCACCGGACAGGCGCCGCCCCGGCAGTCCAGTGCCCCCGCCCCACCGGTCAGCAGCAGCGCGGGCACCGGCCCGTCGTCGGGCGGCAGCACCAGCGGTGCCCCCGGCAACGGCGCCTCCGGTGGCTCCTCGGGCGGCTCCGGGGGCGGCGGCAGCAGCTCCGGTGGCGGAGACCAGCCCGGCCTGGTGGGCGGCATCCTCGGCTGAACCGGGCAGCGGGGCAAGCCCGCCCGCGTACGGACACGGGAAGGGCCCACCGAGTGCCGGGCCCTTCCCGTCGGCCCGCGCGGGTCAGTGCGTGGTGCCCCGCTGTGCCGCCAGCTCCTTCGCCGCTTCCGTCAGGTCCTTCGCCGTGTCGATCGCCCTCCAGTACGCGCCCTGCGGCAGCGGGAACCCCGCCAGCCTGCGCTCCCGCGCCAGCCGGGGGAAGGTGGTGCGCTCGTGGTCGCCACGCTCGGGCAGCAGTGAGGCGAACTCCGGCGAGAAGACGTACACACCCGCGTTGATCTGGAACGAGATCGGGGGCGACTCCACGAAGTCCACGATGTGGCCGAACGCGTCCGTCTCCACCGCACCCCACGGGATGCGCGGACGGGCCAGCGCCAGCGTCGCGATCGCACCCCGCTCGTCGTGGAACGCCGCCATCTCACGCAGCGAGAACCGCGTCCAGATGTCCCCGTTCGTCGCGTACCACGGACGGTCAGGGTCCGGAAGGTGAGCTGCCGCGTACTTCAGACCGCCGCCGCGCCCCAGCGGCTCCCGCTCCACGACCGTCGTCACCTTCAGCGGCAAGTCCGCGGAATCCAGCCACTCCTGAAGCACCTCGGCGAGATGCCCGCAGGAGATCACGGCATCGGTGACACCCTCTGAGGCCAGCCAGGAAAGCTGATGGCCGATGATCGGGATCCCGGTACCCGGAATCTCGACCATCGGCTTGGGCCGGTCGTCGGTATAGGGACGCAGCCGCGAACCCTGGCCCCCGGCCAGGACCACGGCCTGCGTGGGCAGCGCATGCGCATCAACGGTCATGCGCGCACCCTATGTGCCCGGACCGGCCCGGAAGCGGCCGACCGGGTGAAATCAGCTCGTCGCCTGCGCCACACCCGACGCGAAGGCCGTGTCGCACACCGGCCGGGAGAACGACTGGGCCCGCGTCGGACCGTACTGCCTCACCGCCGCGCGGCCCAGGGCGCGGGCGATGGACGCGCAGTGCCTTGCCAGCGACGGGCGCCGGTCCACCTCCTGCTGAAGATGTGTCAGCACCTGCCCGGGGTTCTTCTCCTGCAGCTCGGCGACGAGCCGCTCGCGCAGCACGTCGTGAGGCGCGGCCGCACGGGACTTCGCGCGGACGGAGACATGCTCGGAGGAGGCGGTGAGCACCTGGGAATCGGAGTCCGTCGCCCAGTTCACATGAGTGACCGCGAGCGTCCCGGAGAGAACCAGGACAACGGGCAGGACGAGTGCGAGGGTTCGGCCGATACGGCGGGCTGCGCCGTGCCGCGGCAGCGGATTGTTGGAGTGCGTCACGCGGTCGAGAGTAGCGGGGTGTAGTGGCATGGCGACATTGCGTCACCCTGATGAGCGACGGTTCGAGACCGTCATTCGAATCGCGTGTTGACGGTGGCGGGCACGCGCCCCTCGACGCGCCGCGGCGCCGCCCCCGTCATGCGGAAGGGGGCGGCGCCACGGGCCCGTTGTCGCGGTGCTTCGAGCGGCGTCGCGAGGCTTCGCGAGAGGTGCCGGGAGCGGCAACTCCCGGCTGCCGCACGTCAGTCGGTGAGGCGTTCGCCGGAGGAGGTCGAGAACACGTGGGTCTCACCGGCGCGCGGCACCACGTGCAGCACGGCGCCCTTCTCCGGGACCGCGCGGCCGTTGACACGGACCACCAGGTCCTTCGCCTCGCCGCCGACCTCGGCCGTGCCGTACACGTAGCCGTCGGCGCCCAGCTCCTCGACGACGTTGACGGTCACGGCCAGACCCGCCGGGGCGTCCTCGGAGTCCTTGGCGAGGGACTTGGCGGCACCCCCGTTCAGCTCCACCACGTCGAAGTGCTCGGGGCGGACACCCACGGTCACCGTACGGTCGCCGCTGTCCGCCGCGGTGGTCAGCGCCTCACGGGACACGGGGACCACGCTGTTGCCGAACTTCACACCGCCGTCGGTGATCGGCACCTCGACCAGGTTCATGGCCGGGGAGCCGATGAAGCCGGCCACGAACAGGTTCGCCGGACGGTCGTACATGTTGCGCGGCGAGTCGACCTGCTGGAGCAGGCCGTCCTTCAGCACGGCCACCCGGTCGCCCATCGTCATGGCCTCGACCTGGTCGTGCGTGACGTAGACGGTCGTGATGCCCAGACGGCGCTGCAGGCCGGCGATCTGCGTACGCGTCGACACGCGGAGCTTGGCGTCGAGGTTCGACAGCGGCTCGTCCATGAGGAACACCTGCGGCTCACGCACGATCGCGCGGCCCATCGCCACACGCTGGCGCTGACCGCCGGACAGCGCCTTCGGCTTGCGGTCCAGGTACTCCGTGAGGTCGAGGATCTTCGCGGCCTCTTCGACCTTCGCGCGGATCTCGCTCTTGTTGACGCCCGCGATCTTGAGCGCGAAGCCCATGTTGTCCGCGACCGTCATGTGCGGGTAGAGCGCGTAGTTCTGGAACACCATGGCGATGTCCCGGTCCTTCGGCGGCAGGTGAGTGACGTCGCGGTCACCGATGCGGATCGCACCGGCGTTCACGTCCTCGAGGCCGGCGAGCATACGCAGGGAGGTGGACTTGCCGCAGCCGGAAGGACCGACGAGTACGAGGAACTCCCCGTCCTCGATCTCGATGTCGAGCTGGTCGACGGCGGGCTTCTCGGAACCCGGGTAGATCCGGGTCGCCTTGTCGAACGTGACAGTGGCCATGGTTTTCGTTGTGTCCCTTCACCGGCAGGAACGTGCCGGACGATCCGAGTGGAAGGTGATGTAGGTCTAGTCCACCTTGGGTGAACCTGTCGTGACGCTACCTGTCCGAACACGCTTTTGTCAGTAGCCGAAGGCCCCGCAGATCTCACCCCGGTTGACCGGCGGACCGCGGGCGCGGGCCGGTCCGGGGCTCACCGGAACCTCGAACGGCGTCACGAAACCGTCCCCGCGGTGCTTCACGTTCCGGTCCCGCGCGGGGTGTGGGAGAACCTCCGCGAGTTGGCTCAGTCGATGGCTCGCGGCAAATGTCGCTGTGTAAAGTGGGCCCGACTGCGTAGGCCGTCAGGCGTGCGCGATGCCTCCTTAGCTCAGCTGGCCAGAGCAACGCACTTGTAATGCGTAGGTCGTCGGTTCGAATCCGACAGGGGGCTCTGTCTGTGGAGACGCCCCGGAGCGAGCACGCTCCGGGGCGTTTTCCGTGTGCCCGGGGTTGTGCCGGCTCCGCGCGGCGCGGGCGGAGCGTGGGGCGGGTGTCGTGCGGGTGGTGCGCGGCGGGAAGCGGCTATGGGGCGCCCAGCACTGGCAGGAACCCCTCACTTCGAAGACCCGCAAGACCAGCCGACACGACGCGGCGAGCATCGCGATCGGCAGGCGCGCCCCCGGGCACCGCATCCGGCGACGGCCGGCACCGCCCCGCACCCACCAGAGCGATGGATGCGGGCATCGGACCGCCCAGGCCGGACACGGCACCCGAGGGCATGAGGAAACCCGCCCCCGCATCCCCGGACCACGCACACGATGCGTGCCACCGGACGCGGAGCGAACGCGGGCGACCAGTGCATCCACAACCGTTCGGGATGCGCCAGATGCGCAGGATTGGGTCCAAGACTCGCTCCTGCTCACTGATTAGGAACGGTTCAGTGGCGGCCCGAGACGAGGTCGGCGAGGCGGGCCAGGCGGGGGG
>NZ_JAAAXQ010000535.1 GCF_009916105.1 Streptomyces sp. GC420
ACGCCGATCCATGGCCGTGCGCACCGTGCCCGCCATGCCCGCCTCCCGGTTTCTGTCCTGTCCCTGTCATGCAGTCGGGAAGCAGGGAACCACAGGTACGGACCAGGAGACAGAGGGCGTACGGAAGTTGGGGCGGTCGCCGTCAGGACCTGGGGCGCGGCTGCGCCGCCTTCAGCAACTCCGCCACGTCCAGGGTGACTTCGGCCCCGACGGACTCGGGCAGGACGATCCGCTCGCCCGCCGCGTGCACCCGGTGGTTGTCGTACTCGTTGGCGACGGGGTCGGTCAGGACATGGACACGCTGATGCCTGCGGTCGACGATCACGTAGACGGGGATCCTGGCGATCGCATAGGCGGCCACCTTGGTCCGCAGGTCCTGGTTGTAGTTGCTCGACGTGACCTCGAGGACGAGGCGGAAGGAGACGGGGTCGTAGCAGTTGTTCTCGATGAGGTGGTCCTCGATGTCGGAGTCCACGACGCAGAGGTCGGGAACGGCGTAGTCCTCCGGTCCGTCCGGCAGCCAGAGTCCCACGCCCTGGGCACCTCCGTCTCACCTTCGTCCAGGCCCGCCGCGATGAACGGGCGCATGAGCCTGGTCAGTGCCCGCGCATGGGCGTAATCCGGTGGCGGGGTCCTGAGAAGCAGGCCTCCGATGATCTCGACGCGGTAGCCCGGGTTCTGCTCCATGAGCTCATTGGCCGCTTCGAGCAGGGTCAGTGGTGGCTCGTCGTGGCCGGGGGTGTGCTCGACCGCCGCCGCGGACATGGCGCCTCCTGATGGCTGGTGTCGAGAGCAATCATCGTAGGGCGGAGGCGGAGGCGCGTCCGGTCGCCGGGCGGCCATCCGAACGGGTGAACGTGCCCAGACAGGGGCGGGGCAAGAAAAAGGGGCGGCCCGGCCGTGAAGCGCCGGGTCGCCCCTTCCCCCCGTCGGGAGTGCGGTCGGTGACCGCGGTCGGGTGACCGTGTTACTTGATGACCGTGATCCGGTCGGCCGCCGGCGGTGCGATCGGTGCCGCGGGCGAGGAGTGCGCCGCCAGGTAGGCGTTGAAGGCGGCCAGGTCGTCGCTGCCGACGAGCGGGTTGGTGCCCTGCGCCAGGGCCCCGAAGCCGTCGCCGCCGCCCGCGAGGAAGTTGTTCATCGCGACGCGGTAGGTCGCGGCGGGGTCGATCGCCGCGCCGTTCAGCCTGATGGAGTCCACGACCACCCGGTCGGCGCCGGACTTGGTCATGTCCAGCGTGTAGGTCAGGCCCTCGGAGATCTGGAGGATCTTCGGAGAGGCCGCGTTCGAGCCGCTTACCTGCTGCTGCAGGGCCGTGATCAGCTGGGCGCCGGTCAGGTCGAGCAGGTTGACCGTGTTGCTGAACGGCTGGACGGTGTACGCCTCGCCGTAGGTCACGACACCGTCGCCCTCGCTGCCGGAGGCCGCGTACGTCAGGTCCGAGCGGATGCCGCCCGGGTTCATCAGCGCCAGGTCCGCCTCGGGGTCGAGCGACTTCGCGTGCTCCAGCTGCGCGTCGGCGATCAGGTCGCCGAGCGGCGACTCGGGCGTGGTGGCGCCGCGGCCCGGGATGTCGGCGGAGATGTGGCCCACGGCCTTGCCCGCGACCGGGGCGGCCAGGGTCTTCCACTTGGTGACGAGCTGCGTCATGTCCTGCGCCTTCGGCACGTCGCGCGTGACCACGTGGTTGGCGGAGTCGACCGCGGTGCGGACGATGTTGCCGGTCCAGCGGTCGTAGGTCAGCGTCGTGTCGGTGTACAGCCTGCCGAACGAGGCCGCGGAGGTCACCATGCGCGGCTTGCCGGCCGGGTCGTCGATGGTGCAGACGTACGCCTGGTGGGTGTGGCCCGTGACCAGCGCGTCCACCTGCGGGCTGAGGTTCTTGGCGATGTCCACGACCGGTCCGGAGATGCCGTCGCCGGCGCCCGGGCTGTCGCAGTCGTAGTTGTACGCCGACGAGGCCGGGGAGCCGCCCTCGTGGATCAGGGCGACGACCGACTTGACGCCCTTGCGCTCCAGGACCTTCGTGTACTTGTTGATCGTCTCGACCTCGTCGTGGAACTTGAGTCCCTTGACGCCCTCGGCGGAGACGATGTTCGGGGTGCCCTCGAGGGTGACCCCGATGAAGCCGATCTTGATCCCGTCCTTCTTCCAGATGAAGTAGGGGTCGAGTATCGGCCTGCCGGTCTTCTCGTTCGTCACGTTGGCGGCGAGGTAGGGGAACTCGGCACCCTTGAACTCGGTGTCCTCGTAGCAGCCCTCGGCCGGGTGGCAGCCGCCGTTCTGCAGCCGGGCCAGCTCCTTGGCGCCCTCGTCGAACTCGTGGTTGCCGACGGACGTGACGTCGAGTTCGAGCTTGTTCAGCGCCTCGATGGTCGGCTCGTCGTGGAAGAGGCCCGAGATCAGCGGGGAGGCGCCGATCATGTCGCCGCCGGCAGCGGTGATGGAGTACCTGTTGCCCTCGCGCGCCTGGCGCAGATGGGTCGCGAGGTACTCGACGCCGCCCGCGTCGACCGTCTTGGTCGTGCCGTCGGCCTGCAGTTCGCTCACCCGGCCGGAGGAACCGGTCGGCGGCTCCAGGTTGCCGTGGAGGTCGTTGAAGGAAAGCAGCTGGACGTCGACCGTCCGGCTCTTCTTGCCGTGGGCGGCCACGGAGGTGTCCGGGCTCGCGCTGGCCGGAACGGCCACGGCCAGCGCGCCGACGGTGGCGATGCCCGCCGCGACGGCGAGAACCCGCGACGTGGCGGGTTTCCTTCTCTGGGACGTCGGTGACATGGGTCCCCTTGTGAGTTGGGCGTGAAATATGGGGGCTGGTGGCGGCAGCCTAGGGTCAACGCGCGTAGCGCAACAGGGGGTGTCCGGTTACGAGCTGATTGCTTCTGGCACAGGACCGGACGAACCGTCATCTTCCGATCCCCCCACGACGTACGCTCCGGCTACGGGATGACTGGAACCCGTCAGTCGTACGCTCGTTGCATGACTGACGCAGCGCACCAGCCACTGGAAGGTCTCGGCCGCCGGATCGAGACCCTCGACGAACTCAGCCACCGGCAGGCCGAGGAGGTCCTGGCGCTGCTCGCCGAGGCCGCCGCGACCGACGGGCAGCAGGCCGTGTCCGAACAGGGACGGCTGGCCCTGCGCGGCGGGAGGCGGGAAGGCGTACGGCATTTCCTGCTCCGCGAGGGCAATGAGCCCGGCGGACCGCTCGCCGGTTACGCGCAGCTGGAGGACACCGACCCGGTCGAGGCACCGGCCGCCGAACTCGTCGTCCACCCCGCGCACCGCGGGCGCGGCCACGGACGGGCGCTGGGCAGCGCCCTGCTGGCGGCGAGCGGCAAACGGCTGCGGGTCTGGGCGCACGGCGGCAGGTCGGCCGCCCGCCATCTCGCCCAGGTACTCGGACTCAGCCTGTTCCGCGAACTGCACCAGATGCGGAGGCCGTTGAGCCTGGACTCGGTGCCCGAACCGGTGTGGCCCGAGGGCGTGAGGGTCCGCACCTTCGTCTCCGGCCAGGACGACGCCGCCTGGCTGGAGGTCAACGCGGCGGCCTTCGCCCACCACCCCGAGCAGGGCGCGCTGACCCAGCGGGACCTGGACGACCGCAAGGCCGAGCCCTGGTTCGACCCGAAGGGCTTCTTCCTCGCCGAACGGGACGGCCGGATCATCGGCTTCCACTGGACCAAGCTGCACGCGGAGGAGCGGCTGGGCGAGGTGTACGTCGTCGGGGTGCTGCCCGGCGAGCAGGGCGGCGGCCTCGGCAGGGCCCTCACCGCGGTGGGCCTGCGCTACCTGGCCGCCGAGGGCACGCCGACCGCGATGCTGTACGTCGACGGGGACAACGCGGCGGCCCTGCGGGTGTACGAGCGGCTCGGCTTCACCACCCACGAGACGGACCTGATGTACCGCACGGAGTCCTGACCCCGCCCGGAGGGGCGGGTCGCCCCGGCACCCCCTCCCCGCAGGGGCCGCCGGCCCCCGCGGCACGGGATCGCACGCCTCCCGCTCCCCCTGCCCTACAGGCAGCCCGCTC
>NZ_JAAAXQ010000536.1 GCF_009916105.1 Streptomyces sp. GC420
AAGAGACAGCACCGGGGACGGGCGGGGAGGCGGTTCGAGGGTGCTGGAAGGCCCTGCATCGCCCCGCCGTTTGCGGGGAACGCCGTACGGGCGCAACGTGTGCCGTGCGAGGGGAACGCGCCCGGTGCCTGTGGCCGGCCGCCACCGGCGCCGAGGAGGGAGGAGTCATGTCCCGAACCCCGGACACGGACGGCCGCCACCCGCGGGGCACGGCAGGCCCGGTCGAGGACCGCAGTACCGCCGTGCTGGACGTGCGCGGGCTGTCCTGGGCGTCCCAGCAGAGCACGGTCGCGGCCGTGCTCGGGCGGCGCCCCGGGGTGCTGGAGGCCGAGGTCAACCCGGTCGCGCAGTCGGCGACGGTGGTCTTCGATCCGCGGCGCACCTCGCTGGCCGAGTTGCGCCGCTGGGTGGAGGAGTGCGGCTACCACTGCGCGGGCCAGGTGGTGCCCTCCCATCTCTGCGACCCCATGGCCGAGCCCGGCCCTCCCGCCGCCGGGCAGGCGTCGGGCGGGGCGGCGGCAGCGGCCCCGCCCGCGGTGCCGGGAGCGACCGCACCGGAAGCGGGCCGGCCCGAAGCGCACGCGCCCCGTGAACCGATGGCCCACGGTGCACTCGGCGAGATGTCCATGGCCGGTATGGCCGCGGACATGCGCAACCGCTTCCTGGCCGCCGCACTGTTCTCCGTCCCCATCGTGATCTGGTCGCCGATCGGCGAGGAGGTCCTCGGTATCCATGCCCCGGTGCCGTTCGGTCTGCGCCAGGACGTATGGGCCCTGCTGCTCAGCCTCCCGGTGATCTTCTACTCGTGCGGTGTCTTCTTCACCGGGGCCGTGAGGGCCCTGCGCGCCCGCACCCTCGACATGATGGTGCTGGTCGCCGTCGCGGTCGGGGCGGGCTGGCTCTACTCCCTGGTCGTGACGCTGAGCGGCGGCGGGGACGTCTTCTACGAGGCCGCGACCGTCCTTGCGTCCTTCGTGCTGCTGGGCCACTGGTTCGAGATGCGGGCCCGAGGCGGCGCCAACGAAGCGATCCGCACGCTGCTCGATCTCGCTCCCGCCAAGGCGCTCGTCGTCCGCGGGGGCGAGCCGGTGGAGGTGCCCACCGCCGAGGTCGTGGCCGGCGACCTGATGCTGGTACGCCCCGGGGCGAAGATCGCCGTCGACGGGACCGTCGAGGCGGGCGAGAGCGAGGTCGACGAGTCGATGGTCACCGGCGAGAGCCTGCCGGTGCACAAGGGCCCCGGCTCACCGGTGATCGGGGCGAGCATCAACACCAACGGCACCCTGCGGGTCAGGGCCACCAAGGTCGGCTCCGACACCGCGCTCGCGCAGATCGTCAAGCTCGTACAGGAGGCTCAGAGCTCCAAGGCCCCGGGGCAGCGGCTGGCGGACCGTGCCGCGTTCTGGCTCGTCCTTGCCGCCCTGGCCGGCGGCGCGGCCACCCTGGCGGTCTGGCTGCTGGCCACCGACCGCGCCTTCGGCACCGCCATGCTGTTCGCCATCACCGTCGTCGTCATCACCTGCCCGGACGCGCTGGGCCTGGCCACCCCCACGGCCGTCATGGTGGGCACCGGCCTCGGGGCGAAGCACGGGGTCCTCTTCAAGAACGCGGTCGCACTGGAGACGTCCGCCGGTGTCCGGACGGTCGTGATGGACAAGACAGGCACCTTGACCAGGGGCGAGCCGGAGGTCACCGACGTGATCACCGCGCCGGGCGTCGAAGCGGGCGGACTGCTGCGGCTGGTGGCCTCGGTGGAGCGGGAGTCCGAGCATCCACTGGCGGCGGCCGTCGTGCGGTACGCCGCCCAGCGCTCCGCGGGCCTCCCGGCCGCCCGGCACTTCGAGAACTTCCCGGGGCACGGAGCGACCGCGGTCGTCGAGGGCCACCGCGTCGCCGTCGGCAACCGGAGCCTGGCCCAGCGCGAAGGCGTCGCGCTCGGGCCGCTCGCCGAGGCGCGGGAGGGACTGGCCGCCACCGGCCGCACCGTCGTCGTCGCCGCCGTGGACGGCCGTGCGGCCGGCCTGGTCGGGATCGCCGACGCGCCGCGGGACACGTCCGCTGCCGCCGTGCGGGAACTGCACGCGCTGGGGGTCGAGGTGGTCATGCTCACCGGCGACAACCGGGCCACCGCCCGGCGCATCGCCGACCGGCTCGGCATCGACACCGTCATCGCCGAGGTCCTGCCGGGGGACAAGGCCGACAAGGTCGCCGAACTCCAGCGGGGCGGGCGCAAGGTCGCCATGGTCGGCGACGGGGTCAACGACGCGCCGGCACTGGCCCGGGCAGATCTCGGCATCGCCATCGGCGCCGGAACGGACGTGGCCATCGAGACCGCCGACGTCGTGCTGATGCGCTCCGACCCGCTCGGCGTGGCGACGGCCCTGCGCATCGGCCGCGGAACGGTCCGCAAGATGCGCCAGAACCTCGGATGGGCGATCGGCTACAACGCCGTCGCGCTGCCGATCGCGGCGGGTGTCTTCGAGCCCGCAGCCGGTCTGGTGCTGCGCCCCGAGATCGCCGCGCTGACCATGTCGGGCTCCAGCGTCATCGTGGCCGTCAACGCGCTCGCCCTCAAACGCCTCCGCCTGCCGAGGGAGGCCCGACCACCCACCTGACCAGCGCCGCCCCCGAGTACGGGAGCGCCCGCGGCCCCGCTGCCGCTGCGCGTCCCCCGCCCCGCGGGTCGCCCGGCCGGGGGCCGGGCGGTGGCCGGGCGGCCCACCCGGCCGCCGGGCCCGATCCGCCTCGGCGAGCCGGCCGTGGCGGGCACCGAACCGGGCGTGCGCCACCGGGGCGCGGGTTTCTTGTCTACGATGACGTCCGTGAGTCCGAGTCCAGCGCACCCCGTATCGCGTCCGCGGCGTCCGCCGCGGACGCGGGTGCTGCTCGTACTGGCCGTCCTGGTCGGGCTGCTGGGCATGCACGGACTGGCCGGTGCGGCCGCCCCGACGCCGGGGCACGGCGTGCACGACGGCGACACGCACCACGGCGACACGCACTACGCGCACCACGGTTCCCACCACGGTGCCCTCCACGGCGCCCACGCCATGGAGGCGGCCGAGGCCGGGGAGCCGTACATCTGCCATCCGGAAGACGGGCGCGGTGGCACGCACGGCGGTCACGCGGACCGTGTCTGCGCCTCGGGCGCCGTGCCCGGCGGCGCCATGGTCCCCGCTCTCGCCCTCTCCGTCTCCGGCGGCCCCGCCACTTCGGCGTCGGCGGTGAGCCCCGCCTGGTACGCCCCTTCCGGCGGACGCGCGCCGCCGTCCCTGGCGGAACTCCAACTCCTGCGGATCTAGAGGCACCCCGCACGGCCGACACCCCTCGCAGGGCGGGGGCCCGGCTCCGTGCGCCCGTGCTCCGATCCCTTTCCACCGCACTTCGACGCAGGAGTTCCAGCACCATGAACAACACCCGTTCCCTTGCCCGCCGTGCCGCCCTGGCCGCCGCCGTCGCGGTCTCCGCGCTTTCCCTGGCCGCCTGCGGCGGCGAGAGCGGCAACTCGTCCGACGCGGCGCCCACCGTCTCCGCCGAGGCCGACGGGCAGGGCCGGCACAACGAGGCCGATGTCGCGTTCGCCCAGGGGATGATCCCGCACCACCGTCAGGCGGTCGCCATGTCGCGAATGGCCGCGGGCCACACCTCCTCCAGCGAGGTCGAGGAGCTCGCCAGGAAGATCGAGAAGGCGCAGGACCCGGAGATCGACACCATGTCCGGCTGGCTCGGGGCTTGGGGCGAGAGGGTCCCCGAGGGCATGGACGGCATGGACGAGGAGGCCCACGGCATGGACCACGGGGACGCCTCCTCCATGCCGGGCATGATGGACGACCGGCAGATGGACGAGCTGGACGGCGCCTCGGGCAAGGCCTTCGACACGATGTTCCTGACCATGATGATCCAGCACCACGAGGGCGCCGTGGAGATGGCGAAGACGGAGAAGCGGCAGGGCTCCTACGGCCCCGCGAAGTCCCTCGCCGACGACATCATCGAGGCCCAGACCGCCGAGATCACGCAGATGC
>NZ_JAAAXQ010000537.1 GCF_009916105.1 Streptomyces sp. GC420
TCCGAGGGCCCCGCTCCCTGGTGAACAGGGGGCGGGGCCCTCGGACGGGCCGCCGGTGCGGGACCCGTCGGGCCGTACCGGCGGTCAGAAGCGGCGCGTGATCAGCGCTCGCTTCACCTCCTGGATGGCCTTCGTGACCTCGATGCCTCGCGGGCACGCGTCCGTGCAGTTGAACGTCGTGCGGCAGCGCCACACGCCGTCCTTGTCGTTGAGGATCTCCAGCCGCTGCTCACCGGCCTCGTCGCGCGAGTCGAAGATGAAGCGGTGCGCGTTGACGATCGCGGCCGGGCCGAAGTACTGGCCGTCGTTCCAGAAGACCGGGCACGACGACGTGCACGCGGCGCACAGGATGCACTTGGTCGTGTCGTCGAAGCGCTCGCGGTCCTCGGCGGACTGCAGCCGCTCACGGGTCGGCTCGTTGCCCTTGGTGACCAGGAACGGCATCACGTCGCGGTACGCCTGGAAGAAGGGCTCCATGTCCACGATGAGGTCCTTCAGGACCGTCAGGCCCTTGATGGGCTCGACCGTGATGGGCTTCTCCGGGTTGATGTCCTTGATCAGCGTCTTGCAGGCCAGCCGGTTGCGCCCGTTGATGCGCATCGCGTCGGAGCCGCAGATGCCGTGGGCGCAGGACCGGCGGAAGGTCAGCGAGCCGTCGAGCTCCCACTTGATCTTGTGGAGGCCGTCGAGCACGCGCTCCTTCGGGTCGATCTCGACCTGGAAGTCCTCCCACGTGGCCGTGTCCGAGACCTCCGGGTTGAACCGGCGGATCCGGAAGGTGACCGTGATGTACGGGGACGCGGCGGCGGGGGCCTCCGCCTTGTCCAGAACGGGGGTAGCCATCAGTACTTACGCTCCATCGGCTGGTAGCGGGTCTGGACGACCGGCTTGTAGTCGAGACGGACGGTCTCGGTGCCGTCGTCGCCGACCTCGCGGTACGCCATGGTGTGGCGCATGAAGTTGACGTCGTCGCGGTTCGGGTAGTCCTCGCGGTAGTGACCGCCGCGGGACTCCTTGCGGGCCAGCGCCGAGACCGCCATGACCTCGGCCAGGTCGAGCAGGTTGCCCAGCTCGATGGCCTCGAGCAGGTCGGTGTTGTACCGCCGGCCCTTGTCCTGGATGGCGACGTTCTTGTACCGCGCGCGCAGCTCGGCGATCTTCTCGACGGCCGTCTTGATCGTCTGCTCGGTGCGGAACACCATGACGTTGGCGTCCATGGTCTCCTGCAGCTCGCGGCGCAGTTCCGCGACCCGCTCGCTGCCCGTCGAGGCGCGCAGCCGCTCGACCTGGCCGGCGACGAACGCGGCGGGGTCCTCCGGGAGGTCCACGTAGTCGCTCTTCGCGGAGTACTCGGCGGCGGCGATGCCGGCCCGGCGGCCGAAGACGTTGATGTCCAGCAGCGAGTTGGTGCCCAGCCGGTTCGCACCGTGCACGGACACGCAGGCGACCTCGCCCGCGGCGTACAGCCCCGGCACGACGGTGGTGTTGTCGGCCAGCACCTCGCCCTGGACGTTGGTCGGGATGCCGCCCATCGCGTAGTGCGCGGTGGGCTGGATCGGGATCGGGTCCGTGTACGGCTCGATGCCGAGGTACGTCCGGGCGAACTCGGTGATGTCCGGGAGCTTGGCGTCCAGCTGCTCCGGCGGCAGGTGGGTCAGGTCCAGGAAGACGTGGTCGCCCTCGGGACCGCAGCCGCGGCCCTCGCGGATCTCCGTGTAGATGGAGCGGGAGACGACGTCACGGGACGCGAGGTCCTTCATGACCGGCGCGTACTTCTCCATGAAGCGCTCGCCGTCCTTGTTGCGGAGGATGCCGCCCTCACCGCGGGCGCCCTCCGTCAGCAGGATGCCCATGCGCCAGATGCCCGTCGGGTGGAACTGGAAGAACTCCATGTCCTCCAGCGGCAGGCCGCGGCGGTAGACGGCGGCCTGGCCGTCACCGGTCAGCGTGTGCGCGTTGGAGGTCACCTTGAAGAACTTGCCGGTGCCGCCGGAGGCGTAGATGACGGCCTTCGCCTGGAAGATGTGGATCTCGCCGGTGGCCAGCTCGTACGCGACCACGCCGGCGGACCGCTTCACGCCGTCGACCTCGGTGATCAGCTGGTCCAGGACGTAGAACTCGTTGAAGAACTCCACGCCCTCCTTGACGCAGTTCTGGTACAGCGTCTGGAGGATCATGTGGCCGGTGCGGTCCGCCGCGTAGCAGGCCCGGCGCACCGGCGCCTCGCCGTGGTTGCGGCTGTGACCGCCGAAGCGGCGCTGGTCGATGGTGCCGTCCGGGGTCCGGTTGAACGGCAGGCCCATCTTCTCCAGGTCGAGGACGGCGTCGATGGCCTCCTTCGCCAGGATCTCGGCGGCGTCCTGGTCGACCAGGTAGTCACCGCCCTTGATCGTGTCGAAGGTGTGCCACTCCCAGTTGTCCTCCTCCACGTTGGCGAGCGCGGCGGCCATGCCGCCCTGCGCGGCGCCCGTGTGGGAGCGGGTGGGGTAGAGCTTGGTCAGTACGGCGGTGCGGCTGCGCTTCGTCGCCTCGATGGCGGCACGCATGCCCGCGCCGCCGGCGCCGACGATGACGGTGTCGTACTTGTGAATCTTCACTGGGTCTCGCCTCGGCTTTAGCGGATGTTGGGGTCGAAGGTGAAGATCACCAGCGTGCCCAGCAGGACGGTGAACACCGTGGCGGTGTACAGCAGCATCTTCAGCCAGAAGCGGGTGTTGTCCCGCTCCGCGTAGTCGTTGATGACGGTACGCAGGCCGTTGGCGCCGTGCAGCATGGCGAGCCACAGCATGACGAGGTCCCAGGCCTGCCACCACGGGGAGGCCCAGCGGCCGGCCACGAAGGCGAAGCCGATCTTGGAGACGCCGCCGTCGAGGACCAGCTGGATCAGCAGGTGGCCCAGGACGAGGACGACCAGCACGATGCCGGACAGGCGCATGAACAGCCAGCCGTACATCTCGAAGTTGGTCCGGGTCGCCCTGGGCGTCCTGCCGGTTCGCTTGCGCGGCGCCTCGATGAGCGGAGCGGGGTTGTCCGCGTCGTACAGGCCGTCGGCCTCGACGGGACCCACGGCCGGAGCGGAGGAGGGGGTCTCAGTGCTCGACATGTGCGTCAGCTCCCGAACAGCTCGCGTGCGGCGTGCCCGAGCACGGGGTAGAGCGCCCCGAGCATCAGCACGACCCAGATACCGACAACGGTCCACAGCATCTGCTTCTGGTACCTCGGGCCCTTGGCCCAGAAGTCGACCGCGACGACACGCAGGCCGTTGAGCGCGTGGAAGAGGATGGCCGCGACGAGGCCGTACTCCAGCACGGCGACGATCGGGTTCTTGTAGGTTGCCACGACATCGTCGTACGCCTCGGGGGAGACGCGGACGAGGGCGGTGTCGAGGACATGCACGAACAGGAAGAAAAAGATGAGGACGCCGGTGACTCGATGAGCCACCCAGGACCACATTCCTTCCCGGCCGCGGTACAGCGTTCCAGCCGGCACGGAAAAACCCTCCGGGAGCGGGGATAGGGGCCTGCCGGCTCGGTTGTCGGACGGGCCCGGCCGGGTACGGTCCACCGGCCCCGGCCATGGTAGCGACGCCTGGTCCGTTCACCCGCTCGGGGTCCCTTAGGTGTGATCAAACAGCCACGTACGGGCTACTACATATCCCGAATCGGACGATCAGGGCGTGTTTGCGCGGTCTGCCGGGGGCGCGGTCTCCAGGCTCAGCACGAGGCGGGCGAGCCGGCCCCGGGCGAGCCGGCGCAGTTCGTCGGCCGCCACGACGCGCTCCTCGTCCGGCTCGTTGCCGAGCCGGGCGCGGATGCCGGCCAGCACATGGTCCAGCACCTCGTCCGGCGGCAGGCCGTCGGGGCAGATCACGAAGACGTGCCGGAACCTGCTCTCGTACGCGGCCTGGGCCGCCCGCAGCGCCGTGTGCGCGGCCAGGGTGCCGGGGCCCTCGGCGCCGAGCAGGGGGCGGTGGGAGGGGACGGCCTCCCCGGCCAGGGCCTCGGTGAGGTCGGCGG
>NZ_JAAAXQ010000538.1 GCF_009916105.1 Streptomyces sp. GC420
GGGCGGAGGCGGCCTGCGCGGAGGCGGCGGGCGGGGAGGCCGGCTCGCCGTCCCGCTCCGGCCGCAGGGGCGCCGCCGCGACCTTCAGCTCCAGCGGCCTGGCCAGCCCGCGCGCCCCGTACACCAGGTCGGGCCGTACGGCGATGACCGCGCCCACCGTCAGCGCGGTGATGACGGCCTCGCCCATGCCGATGAGGACATGCACGCCCACCATCGCCGCGAAGACCTTGCCGAGCGAGACGTCGGCCGTGCCGCCGAGTGCGTAGACGCCGGTGAAGGCGACGGCGGCGGCGGGCACGGAGACGAGTGCGGCGACGAAGGAGGCGGCGGTGACCGACCCCCGGTTGCGCGGCAGCAGCCTCACCAGGCCGCGGAATACGAGGTAGGCGACGGGCACGGCGACGACGGCCATGTCCGTGACGTTCACGCCGAGTGCGGTGAGCCCGCCGTCCGCGAAGAGGACGGCCTGCATCAGCAGGACGACGGACAGGCAGAGCACGCCCGTCCAGGGCCCCACGAGGATCGCGGCCAGTGCGCCGCCGAGGAGATGCCCGCTGGTCCCGGCCGCCACCGGGAAGTTCAGCATCTGAACGGCGAAGATGAACGCCGCCACCAGTCCGGCGAGCGGCGCGGTCCGCTCCCCGCCGAGTTCCCTGCGCGCGCCGCGCAGGGCGGCGGCCACGGCACCCGCGGCCACGGCCCCGGTCGCGGCGGAAACGGGCAGATCGATGAAGCCGTCGGGGACATGCATGACGTGACTCCGCTCGGATGGCTGCTGAACCGTTCGATCATACGGCCTTACTGCGAACTGTTTGCAAGAGCGCCTGACATGCGAATCCCTTCGCCCTCTGCCGGGCGGGAACTCCATCCCCACCAGCACCATTCGGGCCAGGCTGGGCGCGGTACCCGTCGCAGTCGTTTAACTTGGGATAAGTGGCACACGTCACAGCAGCTCCGCACGGAACTCCTGTGGTGCCCGCACACATGGGCCGTCCCGGGGTACGGATCGGGAGACAGGGCACCAGGCGCGCTCCGCCAGCACCGTCGAAGAGGAGCCAACGATGAAGCAGCAGCCATCCGAGACGCAGCCGGAGCCGGTAGCCGTCGAGCAGTCCGCGAGAGCCCGTCTGATCACAGGTGCGGAGCGTCAGGTGACGGTCCGCGTGACCCTGCGCTACGACAGCACCGATCCACTGGCCGTCCGGATCACCTTCCCGGCCGAGGTGTCCCTCGACGGCAACCCGGTGACCTGGGCCTTCGCCCGGGACCTGCTGGAGGAGGGGCTTCGGACCCCCTCCGGCGGCGGCGACGTGCAGATCTGGCCGTGCGGGCGGGCGCAGACGGTGCTGGAGTTCCACGCTCCCGAGGGTGTGGCACTGGTGCAGTTCGACACCGCCGCGCTGCGCCGCTTCCTGATGCGTTCGTACGCCCTGGTGGGACACGGTACGGAACAGCGGGTCTTCGATCTGGAGCGGGGACTGGCCGGTCTCCTCAAGGACGCGTGAGAGGCCCGGCCGCGGGTCCCCGGCGCCTTCGCGCCGGGGAGACCACGCCCGGGCCCCTTCACCTCCGTGCCGGCCCCGTCCCCACGGGCCGCGGCACGGACCGGGATCGCGCCCCGCTCGGACGCGGAACCCGGGGCACTGGGTCAGACGCGCTTCACACGCCGACCGCCTGCTTCTCGTCGGCAGCGGTTTCGCCGCCCGCGTCCGGGGAGGTGCGCAGGCCCTCGCCCTCGACGTCGACGTTGGGCAGTACCCGGTCGAGCCACCGCGGCAGCCACCAGGCCTTCCTGCCGAGCAGGGCGAGGACCGCGGGGACGATCGCCATGCGGACCACGAAGGCGTCGAACAGGACGGCGACGGCGAGACCGAAGCCGATCATCTTGACCATGGCCTCGCTGGCGCCGATGAAGCCGCTGAAGACGGCGATCATGATGGCCGCGGCGGCCGCGACCACGCGCGCGCCGTGCTGGAAACCGGTGACGATCGCCTGCCCCGGCCGCTCGCCGTGGACGTGGGCCTCTCGCATCCGGGTGACCAGGAAGACCTCGTAGTCCATGGCGAGGCCGAAGACCACGCCGATCATGAAGATCGGCATCAGGCTCATGATCGGGCCGGTCTCCTCGACGCCGATCAGGCCGGCGAGCCAGCCCCACTGGAAGACCGCGACCACCGCGCCGAGGGCGGCGAGCACGGAGAGCAGGAAGCCGAGCGCGGCCTTGAGCGGCACCAGGATCGAGCGGAAGACCAGGATCAGCAGCAGGAAGGCCAGGCCGACGACCAGGATCAGATACGGCACGAGGGCGTCGGACATCTTCTGCGAGAAGTCCACGTTCATCGCCGTCTGGCCGGTGACCAGCAGCTGCGCGCCGCTGTCGCGTTCGATCGCGGCACCGGCCCCCCGGATGTCGTCGACCAGGGCCTCGGTCTCGGGCGAGCTGGGCTTGGACTGCGGGACGACCGTGATCATCGCGGTGTCGCCGGTCTTGTTGAAGGTGGCCGGGGCGACGGCGGCGACGTCGTCGAGCTTGCCCACCGTGGCCGCCACCTCGGCGGCGGCACCCTTCGGGTCGTCGCTGCCCTCGGCGTCCACGACCACGACGAGCGGGCCGTTGAATCCGGGGCCGAAGCCGTCGGACAGCAGGTCGTAGGCGCGGCGCTGGGTGGTGGAGGTGGGCTGGGTGCCGTCGTCCGGCAGACCCAGTTCCATGGACGACACCGGTACGGCGATCGCCGCGAGGCCGGCCACACCGGCCAGCAGGACGGCGACGGGCCTGCGCAGCACGAAGCGGGCCCAGCGGGTGCCCATGTTGGGCCGGTCGCCCGCGTCCTTGTGCGCGAGCTGCTCGGCTTCCTTCCGGTCGCCCTTGCGCGCCTTGCGGGGCAGCACCCTGTCGCCCGCGAAGCCGATGAGCGCGGGAACGAAGCTGAGGGCGATCAGTACGGCGACGCCGACCGTGCCCGCGGCGGCGACACCCATCTTGGTCAGCATCGGGACGTCGACCACGGCCAGGCCGACGAGGGCGATGACGACCGTCAGGCCGGCGAAGACCACCGCGGATCCGGCGGTGCCGACGGCGCGGCCCACGGCCTCCTCGCGTTCGCGGCCCTCGGCCAGCTCGGCCCGGTAGCGGGAGACGATGAACAGGGCGTAGTCGATGCCGACGGCGAGGCCGATCATCAGGGCGAGGGTGCTGGTGTTGTCGCCCAGGTCGAGGACGTTGGCGAGCGCGGTGATCGTCGAGACACCGATGCCGACGCCGATCAGCGCGGTCAGCAGGGGCAGCCCGGCGGCGATCAGCGAGCCGAAGGTGATGACCAGGACGACGGCGGCGACGGCGACACCGATGACCTCGCCGGCCGCGGACTCGGGCTCCGCCTTGAGCGCGTCACCGCCGACCTCGACGGTCAGCCCGCTCCGCTGCGCGTCGCGCGCGATCTCCTCCAGCGCCTCCTTCGCGGAGTCGTCCAGCTCCATGGCGTTGACCTGGTAGGAGACCTGGATGTAGGCCGTCGAGCGGTCCTGGCTGACCGCCTTCGCGGCGTACGGGTCCATGACCGCCGCGATCTGGTCGGAGCTGTCCTTCAGCTCGCCGATCACCTCGCGGACGTCGGCCTTGTTGGCCTTGCCGGTGATCTTCTCGCCCTCGGGGGCCTTGAAGACGACTCGGGCGGTGGCGCCGTCGGCGCTGTTGCCGGGGAAGCGCTCGTCGAGCAGGTCGAAGGCCCGCTGGGCCTCCGTTCCCGGCACGGAGAAGGAGGCGGCCTGGGGCGTGGACGCGCTGGAGGCGGCGAAACCGGCGACGGCCAGCAGCGCCACCCAGAAGAGGGCGACGAGCCGGCGGCGCCGGAAGGCGAACCGGCCCAGTCGGTAGAGGTATGTGGCCACGAGGAGGACTCCCGGGTCAGGTCGTTGAGGATGGGCGTACGGAACCAGCCCGACGACGAGAGCGGCGCGTCAGGTGGAGCGGTGGAACGGGGAATTGCGGGGAGGGACGTGCGAGGG
>NZ_JAAAXQ010000539.1 GCF_009916105.1 Streptomyces sp. GC420
CCCGCAACGTCGTCGTCCATTCCGTCGGCACCGTCCGAAAGTTGTCCCTGAGCCGCAGCCATGCGGGGAAGAGTAGGCGGAACAGAGGCCTCAAGGGGGGCGGCGGGGCCGCCTGTGGGCCGAGTTCCGGCGGGTGACGGCTGCCGCGGCGGCGTGACCGTGCCCGGAACACCGGCACCGCTGGGGGCGCCGGGGCTCGGCCGGACCGGCTGCTGCCGTCCGGGGCCGGGCCGGCCGGGCCCGTGTCGTCCCCGGTGCCCCTCCCATCCTTCGAAGTACGCCTCGTCGCTCGGGTCGATGTGCCTCGCGCCCTCCTGGATGTCGAGTTCGAAGTCGTGGACGGGCAAGCCCTTGAGGGCGTTGGCCGTGTACTGCTTCCAGATGCGCGCGGGCTGTCCGCCGCCGTTGATGCGGCTCAGCCCGAGCGCACCGTAGAGGGACTTCTGCACGCCCGTCTCCGGGTCCTGGCCCATGACGGCGACGACGGTGGCCAGTTCGGGTGTGTAGCCCGCGAACCAGGCGGCCCGGTCCTCCTCCGCGGTGCCGGTCTTGCCGGCCGCGAACCGGTTGTAGAGGGCGGCGCCGGCGCCGGTTCCGTTCTCGACGACGCTCACCAGCATGTCGGTGGTGGTGTCGGCGGCTTCCCGGCTGACGGCGGTGGCGGTGGCATGCCGGGGCAGCGGGAGTTCCTCGCCGCCCTTGCTGATCTTCTGGACGAGCCGGCGCTCGTGGTGCACCCCGTGGTTGGCCAGGGTCGCGTACGCCTCGGTCATGTCGAGGACGCTGGCGGTGGCGACGCCGAGTGCGATCGAGGGCGAGGCCGTGAGGTCCGGGGTGTCCTTGGAGATGCCGAGGGCGAGCGCGGTCCTTCTGACGTTGGCAGGCCCGACGTCCTGCGCCATCTGCGCGTACACCGCGTTGACGGACCTGTCGGTGGCGACGGTGACGGGGATGGGGCCGTACGAGACGTCGTCCTCGTTCTCGGGGGCGTAGCCGGTGGGACCCTCGAAGCCCTCCACCATGCGCTTGTTGGTGCCGTCGTAGATGGTGTTCGGGGTGATGGTCTTGCCGTCCTGGGTGGTGGAGCCGAGGTCGACGGCGGAGGCGAAGACGAAGGGCTTGAAGGTGGAGCCGACCTGGTAGTCGTGGCGGGTGGCGTTGTTGACGTACTGCCTGGTGTAGTCGACGCCGCCGTACATGGCGACGACCTTGCCCGTGTCCGGGTCGATGGAGGCGGCTCCGGCCCGTACGTTGCGGTCGGCGGGCCGTGCCTCGGGGTCGAGGTGCTCGTACACCTGGTCGTCGACTGCTTCGACGAGGGCGTCCTGACGTTTCTTCACCAGCGTGGTGGTGATGCGGTAGCCGCCGGTGGCGAGGGTCCGCTCGTCGATGACGCCGCGCGCGGTGAGGTAGTCCTTGACGGCCTCGACGATGTAGCCGCGCTGTCCCGACAGGCCGGCGGCCGGCTTGACCTTCTTCGGCTCGGGGAACTCCATGGCGGCCCGTTCCGAGGCGCTGAGCCAGTGCTCCTTGACCATGCCGTCGAGTACGTAGTTCCAGCGGGCGAGGGCGCGGGCCCTGTTCTGGGGGTGCGCGGCGACGTCGTAGTAGCCGGGGGCGTTGAGGAGTGCCGCGAGGTAGGCGCCCTGGGCGGCGTCGAGGTCTTCGACGTCCTCGCCGTAGTAGGCGTGGGCGGCGGCCTGGATGCCGTAGGCGCTGCGGCCGAAGTAGGAGGTGTTGAGGTAGCCCTCCAGGATGTCGGCCTTGCCGACCTGCTGGTCCAGCTTGATGGCGATGAAGAACTCCTTGGCCTTCCGGGTGACCGTCTGTTCCTGGCCGAGGTAGTAGTTCTTCACGTACTGCTGGGTGATGGTGGAGCCGGACTGCCTGCCCTTGCCGGTGACGGTGTTCCAGGCCGCACGGACCATCGCCTGGGGGTCGACGGCGGACTCGGAGTAGAAGTCGCGGTCCTCGGCGGCGAGTACGGCCTGCTGTACGTCCTTGGGGATCCGCGAGAGTCTGACGTTCTCGCGGTTGACCTCGCCGTCGCGGGCGAGCTGGGTGCCGTCGGCGTATAAGAAGACGTTGGACTGGGCGACGGCCGTGGCGTTGGCGGGCGGGATGTCGACGAGGACGTAGCCGGCGAGGAAGCCACCGCCGAGGAGGAGGCAGAGGAGCAGGAAGCCGCCGAGGACGGTGCGCCAGCCGGGGACGAGACGGTGCCGGCCGGTGCGCGGGGCCCCGGGCGGTCCGGTGGGGGGAGGCGGTGGCGTCGGTCCGGCCGCGGTGGCGAGTGCGGTTCCGGGCTCGGTCGCTGCGGCGGCTCCTGCCGCTGCCGGGTCTGCTGCCGGGTCCGTGGCCGGGTCCGTGAGGTCGGCCTCCGCCGCGGTGATCGGTTCCAGTTCGAGGGTGGGATCGGCTTCGGGCTCGGCCTCCGGGACGGCGTCTGCGACGGCCGCGAGGGGGGCCTCCTGGGCGGTCTCGCTCCCGGGCCCGGAGCCCGGAGCGTGACCGGCGGCGGGTTCCGGCTCCTCGGCCTCGGCTTCGGACTCCGGTACGGATGCGGATGCGGATGCGGGCGCGGGCGTTGGCCCGGGCTCGGCCCCGTCCCTGGCCGGGGGAACCGGCTCGGTGCCGGCCCCGGCCCCGGTTCCGCGAGCGGTGCCGGTGCCGCAGCCGGTCTCGGGGTCGGGCCCCAATCCGGACCCGGCCCGCGTCCGCGCCATGGCCTCGTATCCGGACGGGGAGCCGGACGCGGCCTCGCCCTCGCCCTCGTTCCCGGCGTCTGTCACGGTTCCCGCGGCCTCGGCCGCGGCCTCGTTCCCGGGCCCGGTCTCGGCCGCGGTCCAGGTGCGGGCCCCGCCCCCGGTCTCCGGGCCCGACCCGGCGACGGAATCCGCCGGGAGCCCGGCCGTCGTCGTGGGCGCCGGTCCGCAGGGCGCCGGTCCGGACATGGGGATGGGGCCGCCCGCCCCGTTGTGCTGGCGCGGTTCCTGCGCGGTGGGCATCGAGAGGTCCTGGGGTGCCCGACCCTGATGATGCGGCTGTGGCTCGTCGCTGCTCATGTTCCGGCGCTCCTCGGCCGCTGGACGCGGATCGGGTGTTTCATTCGCTACGCAGATAAAACGTAAAACACGGGCGTATCTCTCTTTCGCACCTTCCCCGGGCAGCCGGTAAATGAGTCGCGAGGGTTCCGCCCACCGGGCTAGGGTCTTGCGCTTGTGCCTCGGCCGGTGGAGGGGACTTGCGTGCAAAGCGGATTACGAAGTAGCGGGCGGCTCTATGCCGCTGTGATGGTGAGTGGGTTCCGGCGCTATGCCACGTACCGGACCGCGACCGCCGCCGGGGTGTTCACCAACACCGTCTTCGGTTTCATCCTGTCGTACACCTATATAGCGTTGTGGGGCGAACGCCCTGGTCTCGGCGGTTACGACCAGGCGCAGGCCTTGACGTACGTGTGGCTCGGCCAGGCCGTGCTGATGACCGCGGCCATGATGGGCGGCGGCTTCGAGGACGAACTGATGGAGCGCATCCGTACGGGTGACATCGCCATCGACCTCTACCGGCCCGCCGACCTCCAGTTGTGGTGGCTCGCGGCCGACGTGGGGCGGGCCGCCTTCCATCTGCTGGGCCGGGGCGTGCTGCCGATGGCGGCCGGCGCGCTGGTCTTCGAACTGGCCCTGCCGCGGGACCCGCTGGTGTGGGTGGCCTTCCTGGTCTCGCTCTTCCTGGGCGTCGTCGTCAGTTTCGCGGTCCGCTTCCTGGTGGCACTGTCCGCGTTCTGGCTGCTGGACGGGGCGGGCGTGGCGCAGATGGCGTGGCTGTCCGGCCAGTTCTTCTCCGGGATGCTGCTACCGCTGACGGTGTTTCCGGGCGCGCTCGGCGATGTGGCCCGGCTGCTGCCGTGGTCCTCCCTGCTCCAGGTCCCCGCGGACGTGCTGCTGGGCAGTCATACGGGGGCGGGGCTGGCCGGGGCGTACC